>JAPUIX010000101.1 GCA_027296625.1 Gammaproteobacteria bacterium
ATCCGATTGCCACAACAGCCGCTCAACCCTCTCCTCCAAGCCATAATGCATCCCACCAAAAAATACCCCGCTCCCCAACACCACCACCAACAACAATACCCACAACACCGTGCCAAGCCCGACCCCAACCCGTGATGACCGACATTGCGATTTTGATACGACAATGACTTCCATTTATAATTATCCTGACACGATGGCCAATGACCCCCTAAGCTCAACCTGGACTAATCCATGTCACCGACCCCCACTATCCAACCAACGGACTTAGGTCACCTCCTCGGGCGAAGCTCAGGCCATATTCGCGCGCTTGTCCATCGAGCGCGGCATCTTCAACAGCTCACCACTGAGCTGCAAAACTATATTAAGCCACCACTAAGCCAGCACTGTGCAGTAACGAATATAAACAACGAAGTGTTGATACTGCACGCGGATTCGCCGGTCTGGGCGGCGCGGCTACGCTATCGTATCCCTGACATTCTAAAGTATATGCAAGATCAATGCGGCCTAAAAACACTGCACTCGATACGGATTAGGGTCCTTCTGCCAGAATGCGGGTCCCGCAACCAGAACGCACGCCGAATGAAGATCACGCCCGATACTGCTAGATTACTCCGCAAGGTTGCAGCTTCCGTGCCGGATCCAATGCTGCGCTCAGTTCTCCTGAGACTATCTCGACACTAACATCATTGCCGGCACCGCCGCATCGGGCCGTAACGGCCCGGGATGGCTGCACTTACCAACTCGCCGCCAATGGTTGCATATAAGAGATGGGTACCTCTACCTCATCCTTGTAACTCACCAGCTCCCAAGCGTCGGCGTCAGCTAATATTGCCTTTAATAAACGATTATTCAGTGCATGGCCGGACTTATATCCGCGAAAGGCGCCGACTAGACCGTGGCCTAACAGATAGAGGTCGCCGATCGCATCCAGAATCTTGTGTTTCACAAATTCGTCGTTATAACGTAGGCCGTCCTCGTTCAATATCCGATAGTCATCGACGACCACTGCATTGTCCAAGCTGCCACCTAGTGCAAGATTTCTTTCTTGTAACAACTCCACATCGCGTCTGAACCCAAAGGTACGCGCACGTGACACTTCTTTTACGAACGACGTCGTTGAAAAGTCGATCTCGGCAAAGCCATCCCTCTCCTTGAACACGGGGTGATCGAACTCAATAGTAAATCCCACCTTGAACCCTTCAAAGGGCTCAACCATCGCCCACTTGTCTCCGTCCTCGACCCGTACCTTATGCTTGATTCGGATATAGCGCTTAACCGCATTTTGCTCTTCCACGCCAGCGGATTGAATTAAAAATACAAACGGCCCTGCGCTGCCGTCCATGATGGGTACTTCATCGGCGCTGAGATCGATGTACGCATTATCGATGCCAAATCCCGCAAAGGCGGAAAGGAGATGCTCAACCGTGGCGATGCGTACGCCATCTTTGATGAGGGTGGTGGCAAGGGAAGTATCCCCGACATTGTCGGGCGTTGCTTTAATATCTACGGAGGGCTCCAGGTCGATGCGCCTGAAGACAATACCAGTATTGGCTGGTGCCGGCCGCAGGACCAGGTAAACCTTTTTCCCAGTGTGTAGCCCGACCCCGGTCGCCCGGATAACATTTTTTAGGGTACGTTGCCTTATCATTGGTTATTGGACTTATGCGTGCCCAAATCCCCCCATGACCCCTAACCGTTACCGGTGCTCGTACTAGCGGGGCCTCTCGCTTAGTTTCGACACCTTTTACGGGTAAACGTTCCACCTGTCAAGCGACAAAAGCTAGACAAAGTCTAGACCCGGTCAATCGGCCTGACGGCGTAGAAAAGCCGGAATATCCAGATAGTCAGGGTTCGGATCGGGTGGAACAACGTCCTCCGGTGACTGGTTTCGGATAACCGTCGGCCTATCCAAGACCTTGTAGTCGATCTCCCCACTTGAGCTCTGTAGCAGCTTTACACGACCGGATTCTTCTCTGCTAACCTGGCCGAGACCCGTTGCAACAATAGTGACCCGCATCTCTCCGTGCATTTCTGGATCAATGACTGTTCCCACCAAAACTGTGGCATTATCGGACGCAAATTCCTTGACCGTGGTGCCGACCTCGTCAAACTCCCCGATGGTCATATCCATTCCGGCGGTGATATTCACCAAAATGCCGCGGGCGCCAGACAGATTAACGTCTTCGAGTAAGGGGCTGGAGATTGCGGCCTCGGCCGCCACCCTGCATCGATCCTCACCTGTGGCCCTCCCTGAACCCATCATGGCCATACCCATCTCCGACATCACCGTGCGTACGTCCGCAAAATCCACATTAATCAGGCCGGGACGGGTGATGAGTTCAGCAATACCTTGTACAGCATTCAAAAGGATATCGTTGGCGGCCTTAAAGGCATCTAAGAGGCTCACGTTCCTTCCGAGCACACTCAGCAGTTTTTCATTCGGGATAGTAATCAGCGAATCGACGTATTCACTGAGCTCCTTGATGCCGTCATCGGCAATCTGTGCCCGTTTTCTTCCCTCGAACGCGAAGGGCCGGGTGACCACGGCAACGGTTAGGATCCCCATTTCCTTGGCCGCTTGTGCGACGATGGGTCCAGCGCCAGTGCCGGTGCCACCGCCCATCCCCGCGGTGATAAACACCATATCAGCGTGCTCAAGGACATCCATGATCCGGTCACGGTCTTCCAGTGCTGCTTGCCGTCCGATTTCCGGATCGGCACCTGCCCCGAGTCCCTTGGTAACGCTGCTTCCTAACTGGAGCACTGTGTGGGCCGGTGAGTTTTTGAGGGCCTGGGCGTCAGTATTCGCACAGATAAAATCAACCCCTTCAATACTGACACCCAACATATGGTTGACCGCGTTTCCGCCACCGCCCCCAACCCCGATAACCTTAATGACGGCAGTCTGGTTATCAACATCCACTAATTGGAACATGGTGTATCCTCCTAGTTATCAACCCAATCCCTAAGCCTAAAAATTGCCTTGGACCCAATGCTTCGTCCGTTCCCACACGCCCCTTACACCACTATTCATGCGTATCTGCGGCATAGCGTCTTGACGTTGTTTGAGCCCAAACAACACTAGCCCCACTGCGGTTGAATAGATGGGATTTTTCACCACATCCGACAGGCCACTGATGTATTGGGGCACGCCAACACGCACGGGCATATGAAAAATCTCCTCTGCCAACTCGACCGCGCCTTCCATCTTGGCGCTACCGCCTGTTAACACGATCCCGGCGGCGATTAGATCCTCGTAGCCGCTGCGCCTCAGTTCAGCTTGCACCAGCGTAAATAACTCTTCGTAACGCGGCTCCACAACCTCCGCAAGCGCCTGGCGCGCGAGCCGACGCGGGGGACGCTCGCCCACACTAGGTACCTCGATTGTTTCATCTGCATTAGCTAACTGGGTCAGGGCGCACGCGTACTTCACTTTGATATCCTCGGCGTGCTGCGTGGGCGTACGTAGTGCCACAGCAATATCGTTCGTCACCTGGTCACCCGCAATTGGGATAACGGCCGTATGGTAGACTGCCCCATCGGTAAAGACCGCGATGTCAGTGGTTCCACCCCCGACATCGACCAAGCAGATCCCCAGTGCCTTTTCATCCTCGCTGAGAACCGCGTAACTAGAGGCCAATTGTTCCAGCATGATGTCATCCACCTCAAGCCCACACCGGCGGATGCATTTGGTTACATTCTGGGCTGCGCTCACTGCCCCGGTCACCATATGCACCTTCGCTTCTAGCCGCACACCGGACATGCCGACAGGTTCACGAACACCCCCCTGCTTATCGATGATGAACTCCTGCGGCAGGATGTGCAGGATCTTCTGGTCAGCCGGAATCGCCACGGCACGGGCAGCGTCGATAACTCTATCAACGTCGCCGAGGACAATTTCACTATCCCGAATGGCCACAATACCGTGGGAATTGAGGCTACGGATGTGGCTGCCGGCAATGCCTGCAAATACGGAGTGGATCTGACAGCCCGCCATGAGTTCGGCTTCCTCGATCGCACGCTGTATTGACTGCACCGTGGATTCGATATTCACCACGACGCCTTTTTTGAGCCCTCGGGAACGGTTGGACCCAATTCCGATGATCTCGACCTCGCCATCCATGGATTGCTCACCGACAATAGCAGCGACCTTGGACGTACCGATGTCCAAACCAACGATTAGATTCGAATCAGGCTTCTTCACCATTGCTCTCCCGCTCTCTTACCCTTGCGTCTTCGGATTTGCGTGTTTCCAGCGAACCGCAAAACCATTCGTATAGCGCAGATCGACTCGATCGATGTCCGCAATCCGGCTGCTCAACGCTGTGGGAAACACCCGGGCAAACCGCCGTACGCGGTCACCAAAGTCCTTGCGCCCGACAATAACCGTAAGGCCATCGTCCAATTCAAAACTCCACGCACGCCGGTCACTCAAGCTGAGCTTCACCACATCCCTGCCGGCATGACTCAAAGCCACTCTCAATACGCGAAGCCGGTCGAGCAACTGCGGTCGTGTCCCTTCGGGCCCATTCAATTCCGTAAGGTGTTGCGGAAAGGTATTTTTGTCCGGGCTGAAAAATTCGCCCTCCACGTTCAACAATCCTTTCTCCCCCCACCTTGCAACCGCAATGTGCTCCCTTACGTACACAGTCAGACCATCCGGCCATTGCCTACGAACCGACACCTGTTCGACCCAGGGGTCAGCCAGCAGGGCACGACGGATCGCCTCAACATCCACCGTGAAAAACCCGCCTTGCACATGACTCACCACCAGAGACTGCAGCTCGCCCGGGGACAAATGCCGAAACGCGCCCGCGATCCGGACTTGCCGAATCGGCAGCTTATTGGGGTCTGTGAGATGCAAACTGCCCCAACCCGCCGCAACCACCGTAGCGAGCAACAATACGATCCCAACCATCGACGGGTGCCTGCCGCCAGACGCTTCAACGCACGGTGCATCGTTCAGTGCATTTGCTTCACTTACAGCCATTGGCAATCCCGTTCGCAATCTTTCGTTTAATCTCTCCGTTCATCTCGCGATGAGATGACTAATCCCATTTGATCGATCACTGGACGAACCAACCACATACCGTTACTACTCGACGGTATCCATGGTGGTTTCCAGGATCCGCAACACAAGATCATCGAAATCGATACCGGCGACCCTCGCGGCCATCGGTACGAGGCTGTGCGACATCATGCCCGGCACCGCGTTGACCTCGATAAGCCAAGGATTCCCCACGTTATCCAATATCAAATCAACGCGTCCCCAGCCACGCGCCCCCAACAAGGCAAAAGCGCGAAGGGCGAGTTCTGCCAGGTCCTCCTCCTGGCCAGCATCAAAACCACAAGGGCAGATGTAGCGCGTGTTCTCATCGTTGTACTTCGCCGTATAGTCATAAAAGGTACGTGGCGTCTGTACCTTGATGAGCGGCAACACTTGGCCCTTAAGAATTGAAGCCGTGTATTCTTCTCCTTCGATCCAACGTTCAGCCATGACCCGATGGTCAAACTGAGCGGCCAACTGCCTGGCTTGATCAAAGCTACCTCGATCGGTGACCTTGCTCGCTCCGAGGCTCGACCCTTCCCGTACTGGCTTCAACATCAAGGGCAGGCCTAGCGCGTCACACACGGCATCCACATCGGTCTCTGTATTCAACTCGGTAAAGTCTGGGGTCGGTAACCCTGCACTCATCCAAATGCGTTTGCTGCGGCATTTATCCATCGTAAGCGCCGATCCAAGTACACCGCTGCCGGTATAGGGCAGACCAATGGTCTCTAACGCACCCTGGATCACGCCGTCTTCGCCGCCGCGCCCATGCAGAGCGATGAACACCCGGTCGTAACCCGCCCCGTCCAGCATCTTCAGGACACCATCGCCAGCGTCGATAGCATGAGCGTTGACGCCCTGTCGCTGTAGCGCAGCGAGAACCGCGCCACCACTTTCCAGCGAAATCTCGCGCTCTGCCGATGTGCCGCCCATTAACACCGCCACCTTGCCGAAGCGAGCCGGCAACGCGCGTCCTTTGCCCACAGCAGCTTGCACGCCGTCATCCCATCCTTTTCCCTATCCTGCGCATCATGTGGACTGCGTCTCTCCAAGAATGATGACCTCCGGTACAAGCTCTATGGCAAAGCGCTCTTTCACCCGTTCACGGATTCGCGTCATCAAAGCCTCAATATCTGTCGCTGTTGCTTGACCAAGATTGACAATAAAATTCGCGTGCTTGTCGGAAACGCAGGCATCACCCACACATGCACCCTTAAGACCGCACACCTCAATGAGCCTGGCAGCGAAGTCGCCGGGGGGGTTACGGAACACGGAACCACAACTCGGTTGACCCAACGGTTGCGCTTTAGCGCGCTTAGCGAGGAGCGCCCGGATCCGTTCGTCACCTCTACCCGTCTCATCACGGGTGAGCCTAAAATGGGCTGCAACGAACCACTCGTCGGCGGGTCCTTTCACGGTGCGGTATGCCGGCGTGAACTCAGACACATCCCGCAAGCGCAGCCGTCCGCGTCGGTCCAGCGTCTGGACCCTATCGACAATGTCCCAAGTCTGGCCACCAAAGGCGCCGGCGTTCATGGCCAGCGCGCCGCCCACCGTGCCGGGAATACCTGATAAGAATTCGGCACCGGTGAGGCCCTCACCGGCACTAAAGCGAGCCACCTTGGGACAGCCCACGCCCGCCTCAACCCGCACGGCGCATCGGTCAGTGCGCTCGATCCGCTGCAGCGCACCGGCGGGTGAGACCACGGTCCCCCGGATACCTCCATCGCGCACCAACAGATTGGTGCCCGATCCGATCCAAATAAGCGGCTCGCCATCTGCCAATTTCGAGACAAACGCGGTGAGGTCATTGAGAGTCGCGGGCACATAGAATCGATCCGCTACGCCGCCAACCCGCCAGGCGCTGTGGCGCGCCATCGGCTCATTGTGTCTCAATTCTCCCTGGAGATTATTCAGCGTCGCGTCCTCACTCATATTCCATTGGTCCTGTGGGTACGAGCCCAAAAGGTTCTCACCGCCCATGTCTTGCATCTGATCAGACGCTCTTCAATCGGTATGGGCGGCGAGCCGTTGCCGGAAACGCCTTGAGCAATCTCTGCGCTACTGTTCCGATCGTGCCGGCACCCAGGGTCAACACCACATCGCCGTCATGTAAAACGCCGGGGAGCATTGATAACAGATCGGATGGTTGCTCAACGAAGAGTGGATCGACCTTGCCCCGAAGGCGAATTGCGCGGCATAGGGTCCTGCTGTCGGCCCCGGTGAGCGGCGGTTCACCTGCTGCGTAGACCTCCAACAACAACAGCACGTCCGCCTCGGATAACACTCGGGTAAAATCCTCGAAGAGATCGCGGGTGCGCGTAAAGCGATGGGGCTGAAATGCCACGACCAGGCGCCGATCTGGCCAGCCGTCTCGAATCGCTTGAATGGTCGCGGCGACCTCTCGAGGGTGGTGGCCATAATCGTCAATGAGTAAAGCCGTGACGTGAGCTAGATTGATCTGCCCGATGACCTGAAAGCGCCGTGCGATCCCCTGGAACTCCGACAAACCCCGACAGATAGCGTCATCGGTAACCCCTAACTCTCTGGCAACGGCAATGGCGGCAAGTGCGTTGAGAACGTTATGCTTCCCGGGCAAATTAAGATTCACTTCGAGCCAGTCTGCGGCTCCTGGACGCGTTACCCGAAACGTCATACGTGATCCATGCTGTCGAAGATGCGCGCCACGGATATCGGCCGGTTCATCCACCCCGTAGGTGAGTGCGGGTCTGGATACTTGCAGCAAAATCTCTTGCACCCCGGGATCGTCCAAGCACAGCACTGCAAGACCGTAGAAGGGAAGCTGATGGAGAAACTCCACAAAACTCTGGCGCAGGCGCCGGAAATCGCCGCCGTAGGTTCCCATATGATCGCTATCGATACTTGTCAACACCGCAATAACCGGCTTAAGACGCAGGAACGAGCCGTCGCTCTCGTCCGCCTCGGCGACGAGGTACTTACCAGCACCAAGGCACGCATGGGAAGCGGCGCTCGTGAGCTGCCCCCCAATAACGAACGTGGGGTCCAAGCTTCCTTCTGCAAGAAGACTAGCAATGAGGCTTGTTGTCGTGGTCTTACCATGTGTCCCCGCGACGGCAATACCCTCGCGGAAACGCATCAGTTCCGCCAGCATCTCAGCGCGCGGCACGATCGGGATGCGTTGCCGACGGGCGGCGACCAGTTCCGGATTCTCGGGCGGCACGGCGCTGGAGGCCACTACCACATCGGTTCCGTCCACATAGTTCGGATTGTGCCCAATCAACACAGTCACCCCGAGTTCCCCCAAGCGCTGCGTCATTGCATTGTCCTGCAGGTCCGAACCCGACACGTCATAGCCCAACGTGTGCAATACCTCCGCAATGCCTCCCATGCCGGCCCCGCCGATACCGACAAAATGGACACGCCGCACGCGGCCCATGCCATGACTGTTGGAATCAACCACCGATGACCTCCATACACAACGCTGCGACGTGTTGGGTTGCATCGGGTCGCGCCAGTTCTCGCGCTTTTCTTGCCATCGCAATGAGACGCTTCCGCGACGCGTGAAGATCTGCCAGCAATTCAGCGAGGCGGCCTTCATCGAAACCTGGTTGTGGCATGAGCAGCGCCGCACCCGCATCCACAAGGTGACGCGCATTGGCCATCTGATGGTCGTCGACAGCATACGGGAACGGCACGAGGATAGAGGCAACTCCGGCGATTGACAGTTCCGAGATCGTCAATGCGCCCGCGCGGCACACAACCACATCAGCCCAAGCATAGGCAGCGGCTACATCATCGATGTAGGCTTCGATTCGGGCTTGGACCCCATTTTCCGCGTACCGCGCCTTTGTCTCGGCATAATGCTTGGGCCCGCTCTGGTGCCACACCTCGGTACTGAGGGCGGAGCCCTCACGCGCCAGAGCGCTCGGTATCACTTCATTCAAGATACGTGCGCCCTGGCTACCCCCCAGCACTAAAATGCGCATGACGGGGCGAGTCGGGTCAAGGCGCCTGTCGGGAGGTACAATCGCGGCAATCTCAGCACGAACAGGGTTGCCCGTACAAACAGCATGGCGGGGTTTGGAAAACGTCCCTGGAAAGGCCTCCATCACCGTGTGCGCAAGTGGTGCGATCCACCGATTGGTTGTACCAACGATGGCGTTCTGTTCGTGGATTAAGAGCGGTATGCGCATAAGCCATGCGGCAATGCCCCCGGGTCCACCAACGAATCCACCCATACCAAGCACCACAGCGGGCCGACGGCGGCACAGGATCAAGAGCGACTGAACGAGGGCCACAGTGAGATAGATAGGCGCCAATAACCAGCTGCTAAATCCTTTGCCTCGAAGTCCAGATATCGTGATCGTCAATAGACGAAACCCCTTCGCAGGGACAAGGCGCGCTTCCAAGCCGTGACGTGTACCGAGCCACAGTAGGGGCACACCGCACTCGCGTAAGTGCTCTGCTACCGCAAGCGCGGGATAAACGTGCCCTCCCGTACCACCAGCCATAATCAGGAGCGGTCTATGTGACATAGCTTGCCGCTGGCCTAGAGATCGGTTGAAACTCAGCACGGCGTGCTTCATAGCCGACACGCAATAACCAACCGAAGAGAATACAGGTCACCACTACACTGTTGCCGCCATAGCTCATCAGTGGCAGCGTCAAACCTTTCGTTGGTAAGACGCCGAGATTAACGCCCATGTTGATAAACGCTTGCAGACCGATGACAAGACCGCACCCGTATGCGAGATAGGCAGCAAATAACAGTCCAACCCGCTCGGCTAATTGCCCGATCACGAATGCCCGCCAAACCACAAAGCAAAACAACCCAATCACTAAGGCAATGCCCAGAAAGCCCAACTCTTCGGCGATCACAGCAAACACAAAGTCTGTGTGGCCCTCCGGCAAATAAAACAGCTTCTGGACGCTGCCGCCAAGTCCAACGCCAAACCATTCACCGCGCCCGAATGCAATCAGCGCCTGAGTCAATTGAAAGCCGCTGTTGTAGGGGTCTGCCCAAGGATTGATAAAGCTCATTAACCGTTCCAATCGGTAGGGCGCAAGTGTCGCGATGCTTAACAACGCACCGATCGCGACAATGCCCCAAGCGGCAAAACGAGTAAGTGGTACACCGCCGACAAAGAGCATGCCCAGCGCGGTTGCAAACAGGAGCACACCAGCGCCATAGTCCGGCTCCAAGAGGAGCAGACCGGATATGATCGTAAGTACGCCTACAGGCTTGCTGAAACCACCAAAGGTCTCCCGAACCTGCATCTCATGACGAACAAGATACCCGGCAAGATACGCGATAACGCACAGCTTCACAGGCTCAGAGGCCTGTATTGCGAACGGCCCCATGCCGATCCAGCGCATGCTGCCGTTCACTTCCCTCCCAACGCCAGGTACCAAGACCATAACCAGGAGCAAAATGCCTACCGAAAGCAGGATGACGCTAACCTTTCGCCAAAAGACCAGGGGTATTTTCATCACGATCACGGCCAGCACGAGACCAATCAGCACGGAGAACGATTGACGCCAAAAATAGTAAAGGGGCTCGTGAAAACGGCGCTCGGCGATGGTGATCGACGATGAGGCGACCATCACAAGACCAATTGCAATCAAGAGAAGGACAACACCAATAAGCCACGCATCGTATCCCCCCAATAACCCATGCGGCGTTGCTGTCTTTACCATGCCTACCGAGGGATGTCTGTGGCCCGGGCCTGTCATTCTGCCAACACCTCATGCACGGACGAGACGAAGGCGTCACCCCGAGCGGCATAGTCGGAGTACATGTCGAAACTCGCACACGCTGGAGACAGCAACACGATATCACCCGTGTGCGCGAGATCGTTTGCCTTGGCAACAGCGTCCGTCATGTCCTTTGCACGTTCGACATGGGTGATACCCTTCAATCGTTGTTCGATTAACGATGCATCCCGGCCCATCAGTACCGCCGCACGTAACTTTCCTTGCGCGACCGTCACAAGGGGTGAAAAATCCGCGCCCTTCGCATCTCCGCCCGCGATGAGTACGAGTCGGCCCTTGTCCGATAATCCTTTGATAGCCGCGCAGGTTGCACCCACATTGGTGCCCTTTGAATCGTTGTACCAATTGACATTCTTTGAACAGAAGACCCACTGACAGCGGTGCGCGAGCCCCTGAAAGTCGCGCAATGCATCTCGCATGGCAGCAAGGGGAAACCCCATGGCCGTACCAAGGGCTAAGGCCGCCAACGCATTAGCAACATTGTGATAACCTTGCATCTGGAGCTCCGCCACCGGCATGAGACAGCGGGATCCGTGTGCTAACCAAGGCTTCCCGCCGCGCATTTTGACACCAAAGTCCGAGTCTCCCGACTCACCGAGAGTAAATAGGAGCACTTCCCTTCCTTCTTGGCCCATAGCGGCCACCAACGGGTCATCGCTGTTAATGACCAGGGTCCCTGCGCCAACGTAGATGCGCTCCTTTGCGCGCGCGTACGCACCCACATCGGCGTACCGGTCCATGTGATCGGGCGTGACATTAAGCACGGCCGCAGCGGCTGCACGTAGCGAGTACGTTGTCTCCAACTGGAAACTCGACAGCTCCAGCACATACAAATCAGGCGGCCGCTCGCCAATCAGATCAACGGACGGCTTGCCAAGGTTGCCACCCACACGCACATCGCGGCCGGCACGGCGTGCCATTTCCGCAAGGAGCGTGGTGACTGTACTCTTGCCATTCGAACCGGTTACCGCGACCACCGGTGCTTCGGCATGATGACAAAAGAGCTCCACGTCCCCCAAAGCCGGTACACCGCGCGCAATGGCCTGTTGGATTGCGGGTTCTTTGAGGGACACACCGGGACTGATGAGCAACTGTCCCGCCTGACCCAGTAGAGCCGGATCAAAACGGCCAAGATACAGGGGGACATCGGGCAACTCCTGCTTAAGCGATGCAAGCGCAGGCGGTTGCTCTCGGCTATCCGTCACCGCAAAGTCAACACCTTCGCGGGCTAGCAAACGTGCACAGGCAATTCCAGTCTTACCGAGACCAACGATCACACTGTGATATCGCGTAGCACCTTGCTGCATTTCTGAAATCAATACCTCGGCAACGCCCAAAGTCCAGGCTCCCTCAACGAATCTTCAAACTCGACAGACCAATCAACACCAAAATCACCGTAATAATCCAGAAACGCACAATGACCCTCGGTTCTGGCCAGCCCTTGAGCTCAAAATGATGATGCAACGGCGCCATATGGAAAAGACGCCGTCCGGTCAGCTTGTAGGAAGTCACCTGTAAGATCACAGATACAGTTTCCATGACGAACACGCCACCCATGATGAGGAGCACGATCTCCTGGCGAACGACAACCGCCACAACACCCAGGGCCGCGCCTAGGGACAAGGCCCCGATATCGCCCATGAACACTTGCGCGGGATAGGTGTTGAACCACAAAAAGCCAAGCCCCGCCCCGACCATCGCACCACAGAACACGCTCACTTCCCCAACGCCAGGCACATACGGGATCCCAAGGTAATGCGCGATATTAAAGTTACCGGCGACATAAGCAAACATCGCCAAGGCACCCGCCACCATCACCGTCGGCAGAATCGCCAGCCCATCAAGCCCATCGGTGAGATTCACCGCATTGCTGGTGCCGACAATGACAAAATAGGCGAGCAAAACAAAGACCCAACCGAGGTCTACCGCGACGGCCTTGACAAAAGGCACAATGAGTTCTGTCTCTGCCGGAACAGTCGCCGTCACAAAAAGAAAGACCGCAGCCGCGAGGCCAGCAACGGACTGCCAAAAATATTTATAACGTGGCTTAAGCCCCGTCGGATCTCGTCGCACGAGCTTGCGGTAATCGTCGGCCCATCCGATGGCCCCGAACATCACTGTCACTGCGAGCACCACCCATACGAAACGGTTGCTCAGATCGGCCCAACACAAGGTGCTGACTGCAATTGAAACCAAGATCAGTAACCCACCCATAGTGGGCGTACCAGATTTGGAAAGATGCGTATTGGGACCATCATCGCGGACGCTTTGACTGATTTGATAATGGTTCAGTCTACGAATCAGAAACGGTCCAACCAAAAGGGAAATCAATAGGGCTGTTAACGCGCCAAGGATAGTCCTCAGTGTGAGATACTGGAATACATTAAAACCGCTGTGGAATCGTGTGAGATATTCGGTGAACAGTAGCAACATGGCTCAGTTCCCCTCTGCGAGCGATGCCACCACCTGTTCCATGTGCATCGATCGCGATCCCTTGATAAGGACGGTAACGTCCTCGTGAAGGCCAGCCGCCAAAGCGGTGATGAGCTGATCGGCCTGCTCATAATGATGGGCGCCTTTGCCGAATGTCTTTGCCGCAAGGCGGCTCAAATCACCAATGGCGTACATCCGTTCGACGCCGGCTTTGCGCGCAAGTGCGCCCACGGACTCATGCAAGTTCGCGGCTGCCGAGCCCAATTCCCCCATATCACCTAACACCAACCAACGCTTTCCCTCGAAATCAGCCAGCACATCCAGCGCTGCCTGCAAAGATGCGGGATTGGCGTTATAACTGTCATCTAATAATCGCGAGCCATGCGGCCCGCGTTTGCTTTGCAACCGCCCGCACACTGGCCGCATCGATTCCAATCCTCGCTTGATCAATTCGAGATCAATGCCCACGGCAAGTGCACAAGCTGTTGCCGCCAAGGCATTCATAACATTGTGTTTACCGGGAAGCGAAAGTGTAATATCTACGGTGCCTGACCCGCTTTTCAACACAAAGCGACTTTGCTCGGGGGAACGGTCGATTAAACCGGCCTTAACGTCGGCAGAACCGTTTGAGGCAAAGGTGAGGCATCGGCGCGGTGCGGCCATCTTGTACCACAGGCCCGCATAGGCATCGTCCGCATTGATTACGGCAACCCCATCTTCCGGCAGACCTTGGAAGACCTCCCCCTTTGCCCGTGCTACTCCCTCGATATCACCGAATCCTTCGAGATGAGTTGGGCCACAGTGAGTGATCAGCGCCACAGTGGGTCTCCCTGTCTGACTCAACCATGCAATTTCACCTGCGTGATTGGCGCCCATCTCGATGACTGCGAAGTGATGGCTGTCGTCAAGATCAAACAGGGTCAGCGGCACACCGATCTCGTTGTTCAGATTACCTTGGGTCGCTAACACCGGCGCCTTCAACGACAGGATCGAATTCAGCATTTCCTTCACAGTGGTTTTACCGTTGCTGCCTGTGACAGCAATCACAGGTATATCGAAGCGCATACGCCACGCGCCAGCGAGTCGCCCCATCGCGACACGTGTGTCATTCACAACCACGGCAGGCAGGCGATCGCTCTCCAAGTATTCCACCATGGCGGCCCGCGCCCCTCTTTGTTGCGCGTGGGGAACAAACTGATGACCATCAAATCGCTGCCCGCGCAGCGCAATGAAAAGTTCGCCGCTGCATAACGTCCGTGTG
This sequence comes from Gammaproteobacteria bacterium, assembly GCA_027296625.1. NCBI lineage: Bacteria > Pseudomonadati > Pseudomonadota > Gammaproteobacteria > Gammaproteobacteria bacterium. Next base: position 14,499 of record JAPUIX010000101.1, read on the forward strand.
TCCGTACTACACCCGCGAAAATCCACGTCGGTGCCCTGACAGGTTGCATCGAGTGCCTGGGCAGCCTCGGAGAGACGCATGTTGATCATTCCATTCCCCGGAGGAGGCTCTGGATAAGGTCACGGTCACTAAACGGCCGCCGCTCAGAACCGATCTCTTGATAGGCCTCGTGTCCCTTGCCGGCAACGACAACGATGTCCCCTGCCTTCAACGCGTTCAGCACCTCGCCGATGGCACGGGCTCGATCAGGCTGTATTCGGACACGCGCCTTATCCCGGACACCTGTCAAAATGTCATCGATGATGACATCGGGGTCCTCATTGCGTGGGTTATCGCTGGTGAGCACAATATCGTCAGCATACGCCTCGGCCGCCGCTCCCATCATGGGGCGCTTTCCTGGATCCCTGTCGCCACCACAACCGAATACACACCAGAGTCTCCCCACGCAGAGGGCCCTAACTGACTTCAAGACCTGTTGGAGCGCCTCGGGTGTATGGGCATAATCCACCACCACGAGCGGTTGTCCGTCTGCTTTCCCGAAACGTTCCATGCGCCCGGGAAGACTCGGCGCCGCGCTTAACCTCGTTAGCGCAACGTCAAATGGCACGCCGATGGCACACACCGCCGCAAGCGCCGCGAGCAGGTTGTATGCATTAAATTGACCGATCAGATCCGTTTCAAGCAGCCCATCACCCCACGGGGTGAATACATCTATCGCCACCCCTAGGCGATTTCCAGAGCGTAACCGGCCTAGAACCCTCGGTCGTCGCATGCGCTTCGCGTGTGACACAAACCCATCTAGCCCGTAGGTCACAGGATTTACCTGCGCAGGCAGCGAATCCACAATCGCCCTGCCGAACTCATCATCCGAATTGCACACCGCATGTTTGAGGGTCATCGTCTCAAACAACTGGCTCTTGGCTTTGGCATAGCGAGTCATATCACCGTGATAATCCAAGTGATCACGACTTAAATTTGTTAACACCGCGACATCGAAGGCGACCCCGTTGACACGTCCTTGGTCCAAGCCGTGGGAAGAAACTTCCAGCACGGCGTAGCGTACGTCTCGATCCACCATGCCAGCCAAGAGCGCGTGCAATGTCACCGGATCAGGGGTTGTATTGATGCCGGGATGGAGATCACCGTACAACCCATAACCCAAGGTCCCAATGACGCCACAGCGACGATCCGCGGCGTATTTGCCCCCAAGGGCCTCGCCAAGAAAGTGGCTAACGGAAGTCTTGCCGTTGGTCCCTGTGACGCCAATCACCGTGAGATCGCCCGATGGATGGCCAAAAAATCGGTCCGCGATGATGCCAGCCTTTTCCCGTAGCCCTGCGACAGGCAGCACAGGCTGGCTTTTCTTTGAAAGCAGCGGTATCCCTTCTGCCTCCACCACAACCGCAACGGCCCCGGAACGAATGGCTTCATCAATAAACTGCCACCCATTCTGCCGAGAGCCGCGACAAGCTAGAAAGAGATCGCCCGGGGCTGTGCTGCGACTATCCAACGTCAGTCCACTGACAACGATGTCATGCGCCGAATCCACCGGCGAAAGGTCGGCCAAGAGCGTACTCAGACGATGCCCGTCAGACTGAGCCGGAGCAGCCATCATGGCGGGGAACTCCGGACAGGGCCGCCAGCCCCGCCGTCACTGACCTCGTTCACGTAGGCAAGCCGCTGGCGCTTAAGGCCCGTCGTATCGTCCGGCGCGATGTTCATCAGCCGCATGGCGCCAGCCATAACCTTGGAAAACACGGGCGCCGCCACCTGCCCACCGAAGTGTTGATGACCCCCGGGTTCATCGATAACGACCACCATGACCAGCCGCGGGCGGGTCGCCGGCGCCATACCGGCGAACACAGAAACATAACGATCTTCAGCATATCCACCGGCTGTGCTCTTGTGCACCGTGCCGGTTTTCCCTGCGACGCGGTAACCCGTGATCTGGGCAAGCTGACCTGTACCACCCTCATGGACGACCGCTTCTAGCATGCTTCTGACCGCCGCTGCAGTCGACTCCTTCATTACGCGCTGGCCTTGGGGTTTATCTTGCAACTTCTGTAACGTCACGGCGTATAGCAGACCATTGGCAGCGAGGACTGTGTAGGCTTGGGCCAGTTGCAGGGCTGTGACTGACAGTCCATAACCGAAAGCCAGCGTGGCATGTTCCACCTCCGGCCAACTCCGATAATCGTCCAAACGGCCCGATGCCTCACCCGGAAAGCCGCTATCGGTAATCTGCCCAAAACCCACATTTGTTAACATGGCCCATAATCCCTTGGGATCGAGCGACAGCGCGATCTTGCTTGCGCCCACGTTGCTGGATTTTTTGATCACTGTTGCAACATCAATCACGCCGTAGTTTCGGAGGTCGCGAATGGTATGACCACCGACGGAAATATAGCCTGGTCGCGTATCGACGACGGTCGCCGGGGTATATTTTCCGGTCTCAATTGCACTGGCAATGGTAAAGGGTTTGATGGCCGAACCTGGCTCGAAGACGTCCGTGACCGCCCGGTTACGGAAATAATCTCTTTTCAACCCGCCGCGATTATTTGGATTGTAAGAAGGCTGGCTTACCATCGCCAACACTTCCCCACTTTTGGCATCGAGCATAACGATCGAACCGCCACGGGCGGCGTTACGCTGTACCGCCGCCTTTAACTCCCGATAAGCAAGATACTGCACGCGCCGATCGATGCTTAGTACCAGATCCTGCCCCGGGCTTGAGGGACGGATGCTCTCAACATTCTCGACGATTCTCCCGAGGCGATCCTTCAACACCCGTTTTGCGCCCGGCGTGCCACGTAGCCATTTATCAAAGGCGAGTTCAATCCCTTCCTGGCCGATGTCATCTACGTTGGTAAAGCCCAAGATATGTGCGGTCACCTCGCTGGCTGGATAGTACCGACGATACTCCCGCCCGAGCGACACGCCTGGAAGACCAAGTGCCGCGACCCGTTGAGCAAGACCAGGGTCCAACTGGCGTCTAAGGTACACGAACTCTCGGCCAACCCGATCCTCCAAAAGAGTCTTGAGTTCCCGCACATCCATATTGAGCAGCTTGGCAAGCTCGGGTAAGCGCCCTTCGCCTGCAAGAAGCTTACGAGGTGTCGCCCATACCGCATGAACAGGCGTGCTGACAGCCAACGGTTCGCCGTATCTATCTGTAATCATCCCCCGGTGCGCCGGGATCTCCACTACGCGCAGTGATCGGGCGTCTCCATGATCTTGCAGGAAGACGTTGCGCATCAGTTGCAGATCAGCCGCCCGCCACAGCAAAGCACCCATACCCAAGGCAAACAAGCCCATCAATAACCAGCGTCTCGCCGCATAGCGCGTCACTGTGTTCTGCGCAGTCATTCTGGCACTAACACTACCGCATTCATCGAGGGTACACGCAGGTCGAGTTTTGTATGCGCCAACGACTCAACCCGAGCATCCGTAGCCCACGTACTCTGCTCCAACTGCAAGCGTCCCCATTCTTCATTTAGCGCGTCGCGTACCCCTTTCAAGTCTTCCAGCCCTACAAACAGTCTGCGACTCTGATGACGTGCGACCACGACTTCAATCGCCGAAACAAGTACTGCAGTAAGTAAAACTAAAAAAAATAAACGTTTCATGCGGCTATCTTCTCGGCGATTCGTAGTCGGGCACTCCGCGAACGCGGGTTTCGCGATTTCTCTTCCTCTGTAGCCCGGATGACGCGGCCCACCGCCCGTAATGTGGGTCTTAACGCAGTCTGCGTTATGGGAATATCTTGCGGATAGGCATCGCCGCGCGCTTGGTCTCTGATAAAGCGTTTAACCAAACGATCTTCCAAGGAATGAAAGCTAATCACTAACAACCGACCGCCTGGCGCCAGAATGCGGACTACTTGGGACAGCGCTTCGTTAAGGTCGTCCAATTCACGATTAATCAAGATTCGGAGCGCTTGGAATGTTCGTGTAGCTGGGTGCTTGTTGCGTTCGCGGGTCGGGCTTGCTGCCACCACAATATTTGCTAACTGTCTTGTGCGCGTAATCGGTGAGGTTTTGCGGGCATCTATGATGGCTCGCGCTACTCGCTCTGCATAACGCTCTTCACCATAGTCATGGAGAACTTCCGCGATCTCATGTTGGGTCGCGGCGTTCAACCATTGTGCAGCAGTTATCCCAGTGTGCCTGTTCATGCGCATGTCCAAAGGCCCGTCTAGGTTGAAACTAAAGCCGCGGCCTGCATCGGCAAGCTGCGGCGAAGAGACACCAAGATCAAATAGAACGCCATCGACGTTGCCAATATGGCCGTGTTTTTGCACCAGGGATAACAGCATCGTATATGAGCCTTGTTCGATAGCGAATCGCCCGTCGGATGCAAACTGATCCTGAGCGGCTGCAACCGCCTCAGGATCCTTGTCGATAGCCAGCAAATGTCCCTCTTCACCCAGGCGCTTGAGAATCGCCTCAGCATGACCACCGCGCCCAAACGTACAGTCAACATACACGCCGGCAGGGCGGATATTGAGACCGTTCAGAACCTCCTGCACCAGTGCCGGTGTGTGTTCACCTCGACCTGCGTCCATTCATGCCTAGAGGGACAAGGCTCGCAACGCCTCCGTGGGCGCATCCGAATCCTTGCCAAGTTGTTTTAGCCATTGATCGCGCTGCTGGTTCCAAGCAGTCTCTTCCCATAATTCAAATTTGTTGCCCTGGCCCAGCATCACTGTCTGCTTAACGAGTCCCGCATAATCCCGTAACGGCTGCGGTAGCAGTATTCGCCCCTGTGCATCCATCCGACAATCATTTGCATACCCACGCATCATCTGTTTGGCACGCCGACTCTGTTTATCAAAGTCAGACAGGTCGGCAAGCTTTGCCTCAATCACCTCCCACTCCGGCAATGGATATAACCATAAGCAGCGATCCAGCGGGTTCGGGGTTAGTACCAAGAATCCTTCACAGATCGTCGTGAGGCGCTCCCGATAGCGACTCGGAATCGCGATTCGCCCTTTGACATCCACACTGAGTATGCTGGATCCTCGAAACACGCGCAGCCTCCTGTTTTCCTACTTTCAACCACATAGGCCCACTTTTCCCCACGTTTGAATTATATAAGAACAGCACTAGGCCAATGTCAAGAAAACTTTAGGATTTCTTTCGAGAAATCTGTCTTGTCGAACAGGGACTTAGCGACGAAAAGCTGTGTGAACAGCCAGCAGACGGACAAACTTTTCAGAAATAAGTTAATTTATATCATTAACTTGTAGTTGTTTATTAAGGTCATTTAGGAGTCAAAAACACTCAAGGTCAACAGGCGCTAAAGGAGAAAGGGAGCCGACCTGTAAGCCGGGTTCTGTTCCGCAATTTGGGCCGCCGCCCTATTACGGTGGCAATCATTCATCTTGGGTGTACGTCGCCGCACACCTCTAGCGACCTACCCGGGAACGACGCGGGCCACGTCTCGCCGCAAAGCAGCTGGTTCCCCTATTTGGTCTTGCTCCAGGTGGGGTTTACCTTGCCACCGGTATTACTACCGATGCGGTGCGCTCTTACCGCACCTTTTCACCCTTGCCGCCCCAATTGGGGGTAGGCGGTCTCTTTTCTGTGGCACTTTCCGTAGGCTTGCGCCTCCCAGGCGTTACCTGGCACCTTGCCCTGTGGAGCCCGGACTTTCCTCTGCGCCAAAAGCCACAGCGACTGCCCGGTCGGCTCCCTACCCAATAGTTTCAGCGAATTGGTAAAAGGTTGCAAGTCACCCTAACCGTCGGCCTGCCGTGAGCGGCTATCCATAAGTGCGCTTAGTGATTCCGCTTTAACTTGAGCGCGAGCGCATACAGATCATTCTTCTTCAAACGCGTGATCTCTTCTGCCAGCAACACAGCCTGTTTCAAAGGCAAGGCACGCAATAACACTTCCAACACCCACTGGGCGTTATCGACCGACTCGGCTGCTTTCACAGCACCTTCCACAATTAATACAAACTCCCCTTTCCTTCGTTTCGTGTCTTCTTTCAACCATTCAAGCAGGCTTCCTAGGGAGTCACAGTGCACATTTTCATATTGCTTGGTTAATTCGCGTGCGATCGCTGCAGGGCGCTCTGGACCAAAACAATCGGCCATGTCTTTCAAACAGCCGAGAACCCGGTGCGGTGCTTCATAGAACACCATCGTACGTGACTCATTACGCAAGGTTTCCAGATGCCTCTGCCTGGTAGACGCCCTAGATGGCAGATACCCTTCAAAAACGAACCGATCGGCCGGGGATCCCGCAATCGATAATGCACTCACCAAGGCACACGGCCCGGGCACCGAAACCACCGCTGCACCCGATCGATGTGCGGCCCGGACCAAGTGGTAACCGGGATCACTAATGAGTGGCATGCCCGCATCCGATATCAAGGCAATGTTGGTGCCTCGCAGGAGTTTCTCTACCAATGTCGGTGCGAGTTGACGTTCATTGTGATCATGGTAGGCCTTAACCGGGGTGGCTATCCCAAAGTGCTGCAGTAAGCGCCGACTGTGCCGCGTGTCTTCTGCCAGGATCAAATCAACGTCACCTAAAATCCGCCTTGCCCTCGCACTAAAGTCTTCGAGGTTCCCAATTGGCGTTGCCACGATGTAAAGGATTCCACGTCTGATTGACACCCTAGAACCTCACTTGGATACTGTAGCCGTATGCTTAATGTGCTACACACGATATCATTATGTTAGCTCGCCCGTTGTATCTTCTCGTCTTGCCGATCCTGGTGCTCTCAGGTTGCACCCAATTTCCGCAAGGCGTGGATGAAAAGCGGCCCGATGAAGACGCGCGGGCACGCCAGTTCGCTGAGGCTGGAAATTATGACGCTGCGGCAAATGAATATCTGCGACTCGCTGCACGAGCCAACCCACCACGAAAGCTGAGCTACCAATTGCAGGCCGCTGAGGCGTTTCTGAACGCCGAACAATATGAGAAGGGCCACCAGATATTGGACGCTCTGGACCTCGACGGAGCCGATGCACAACCCATCACACAGAAAAATGTGCTACTTGCCCGCGTTGCCCTAGCAGACGGCCGACCAGGGGAGGCACTTAATATACTCCGTGCCGAACCACCTCCGGACACGCCAGGCACGCTGCAATTGTCCATTCATCAACTGCGCGCTGCTGCCTACGAAGAGACCAGCGCCCCCCTTGAGGCAGCACGGGAGCGCAGCATGCTCGATCTGTGGTTAACGGACAGCACCGAGATTCAGAAGAACCACGAGAAACTCTGGGAGGATATCAATAACGTCAAGGTACCGGTTCTTCAACAGTCACGAAGTGAGCCACCAGATGTGCTATCCGGCTGGATAGAACTCGCCATAATCACCCAGACACAGCTGCACGATCCCAGCACATTCAAACAACAGGTAGCAGAGTGGGCAAGTCGTTACCCCGGCCATCCTGCTACTCAGACTACTGTGCCTAAGCTTGTCACATCTAGCGAACAGCTGCACACACGTCCTCGCCAGATCGCCTTACTCTTGCCATTTACAGGTCAGTTCTCTCAAGCGGCAGCCGCCGTCCGTGACGGTTTCCTGGCAGCATGGTACGTGGATAGCACGGCGGAAGCGAAACCTATCGTCATGGTATACGACGCTAGCGCATTTAATGTACGCGTAGCGTATCAACGCGCACTCGAACAAGGCGCGGACTTTGTCGTCGGACCGTTGGAAAAGAATGCTGTTGCAGCGCTCGTTGATAGCGGTCCGCTGCCGGTGACAACGCTTGCTCTGAATCGATATGAAGGCAATAGTCAGGCAGCGCAGGGCGATCCGTTGGGCCCTGCAATACCAAGGTTGCTCCAATTTGGCCTCTCACCCGAAGATGAAGCCCGCCAAGTAGCAGAACGCACTTGGTTCGATGGGCATGTTATGGCATTAGTCATCACCCCAGAGGGCGACTGGGGTGACAGAGTATTCAGTGCATTTAGTGATCATTGGCAAGAACTTGGAGGGAAAGTGGTCGAACATGAAGTCTATGTTAGCGAGGCTTCGGATCTTTCTGCGCCAATCAAACGCCTATTAAACGTGGACAGCAGTGACAGTCGCATAAAATCTATCAACAACACGCTCAAACAGAACATGAAATCGGAAAGTCGGCGTCGCCAAGATGTCGATTTTGTCTTCATGGCCGCGGTCCCGCGCAAGGGTCGCCAAATTTGTCCTCAGCTGCGCTTTCACCACGCAGCAGACGTACCAATTTACTCCACGTCTCATATCTTTAGCGGCACAACAGATCGTCGAGCCGACAATGACATGAATGGTGTGGCATTCCCAGACATGCCATGGGTTCTCGATCCAGCGCATTCGCATTCCGATCTCCAAACGTCCCTCGCCAATAATTGGACACAAGAGATGACACGGTACAAGCGACTTTATGCGCTTGGTATTGATTCCTACCGAGTCATCCCGCATCTCGGTAAGTTGGCGGTTCAGCGGTTTGCCCGCTTTGAGGGCGAAACGGGAAGTCTACAGATGGACAAAAAGGGCCGTATACACCGCCAGTTGATCTGGGCCCAGTTCGTCCGTGGGGAACCACAGCTACTCGACGTAGGCGCGCCAGAATAACGGGTAATAGGTCATTGCGCAGCAGCCGCGAACTCGGACAACAGGCGGAGGAGATCGCGTGGCTTCACCTGCAAGCCCACGGCCTGAAACCCATGACACGGAACTATCACTGCCCGCGCGGCGAGATCGATCTCATCATGCAGGACACAGAATTCGTTGTGTTTGTGGAGGTACGCTATCGAGCAACTGACCGCTATGTCCATGCCGTCGAGTCTATTGACGCCCGCAAGCGATTGCGGATCCTTGCCACCTCTGCCTACTACCTCCAGACGCACAAGAAAGCGGCACGAAGTCCGTGTCGATTCGATGTTGTCATCGTTTCTGGTGAAATAGATACCCCAAACATTGAGTGGATCAAAAACGCTTTTCAGGCATAATTGGACCTCAAATCTTGCATCAGCGTAACAGCGAACTGCAGTTCCATGGTAGACAATTACCTCATTTCCCAAATGGATTGTTTAGTCGGACAAAGAAACAATGAATAGTCTTGAACGAGTAAAAGAAATCTTCAACGAAAGCATTGAGGTAAAAAGCCAATGTATTGAGCCGCTCGCGCCACGGATTGCCGCGGCGGCAGAAATAATGGCTAACTGTTTGCTCGACGAACGCAAAATTCTGAGTTGTGGAAATGGAGGTTCAGCCGCAGATGCACAACATTTTTCGGCTGAGATGCTGAATCGGTTTGAGATGGAACGACCCGGGCTTCCAGCCATTGCATTGACAACCGACTCATCGACGATGACATCAATTGCAAACGATTACCAGTTTTCAGATATATTTTCCAAGCAAATACGGGCACTGGGGCAACCCGGCGACGTACTTCTTGCGATCAGTACCAGTGGTGAGTCCCCCAATATCAATCACGCCATTGAGGCCGCACATGACAGAGACATGCATATCATTGCACTGACAGGGCGAGAAGGTGGCCAACTGGCAGAGCTTCTCGTGGAAGGGGATATAGAAATTCGCGTGCCCAGTTGGTCAACGGCGCGCATCCAGGAGGTCCACATCATGGCAATTCACTGTCTCTGCGATTTGATTGATCGCCAACTTCTCGGACAGGAAGGGTAATCGACATGGTCAACGTTAACCTGAAGGTTCTCCTGGTACTGCCGGCTCTGGCTGCATTGTATGGGTGTCAGGCGGCCTTGTTCGCCGGTGCCGTGGGCGGTGCTGCTGCTGCACACGATCAACGTTCGACCGGTACGATGATTGATGATCAGGGCATTGAATTAAAAGCCGCGAAAGCCAACTATGAAGACGACGAGTTAAGGCCGCAAACGCATATTAATGTAACGAGCTTTAACTACATCGTCCTGGTGACTGGGGAGGCGCCAACTCCGGAGTTGCAGCAGCGCATGATCACAATCGTTGAGAATATTCCAAAGGTCTCCAAAGTCTACGACGAAGTGACCGTTGCTGAACCTACCTCGATTGTCTCGCGCAGCAGCGATAGCTACATTACCGCTAAAGTGAAGACCAAACTGTTTACCGTACCGGAGTTTGATGCTACTCGGGTAAAGGTGGTTACGGAAAAGGGTGTTGTCTATTTGATGGGGATCGTGACGCAGGAGGAAGGGAAAAAGGCTGTCGATGCCGCTCGCACCGTGAGCGGCGTTCAAAAAATTGTCAAACTCTTCGAGTATACTGACTGACTTATCGGGTATAGCGGCGGCGTGCGAGAGGGCAGAAAACTTTCCTTTTCGTTTCCCGGCGCTATGCCCCGTGAACCACTGCTTCGTAGATCCGCCTATCCTCTTCACCAAAACAGCATACAGTAATGCGCTCGAATCGGTCGTCATATTCGCGCATTACGGTCACCGCGATAAGTGCCGCGTCCTTCTTGGGGTACCCATAGGCCCCTGTGCTGATAGATGGAAAGGCAATCGTGCTGACACCGTGCTGCCGGGCAAGTTGGAATGCTCTGCGATAACAGCCTTCAAGTAGACGGGGTTCGCCCGCACGGCCCCCTCGCCACACGGGACCTACCGTGTGAATCACCCTTTTGGCCGGTAGTTGAAACCCTGGTGTGATCTTCGCTTCTCCGGTCGGGCAACCACCTAACAATCGGCAGGCTTCTCGCAATTCTGGGCCCGCGGCCCGATGCATCGCGCCATCGACACCGCCGCCGCCAAGCAGTGTACTATTCGCCGCGTTCACAACGGCATCAACATGTAATGTTGTGATGTCAGCTTGTAAAATTTCAATCATTGCACGCCCTCCGTATCGCTAGCGTGACATAGGACACGCAGCGCACTTCAACGGACGGACGACTTATTTTTTAAGCCTAAGATGTGGCCGGGACACCTGCTTGTCTTTACGCTCTGAAGAGCCCGCCTTAGGCTCTTCCTCCGGAAATATCATTCCCCTGCCATTCTCCATCGCGTAAATCGCAAACACCGCATGTACAGGTACGCTGACTTGAAACGGAGAGCCACTAAATCGGGGGCTGAAATAGATCCATTCGCCCCCAAGTTCTAGATTTACAATAGCAGTCGGAAAAATATTTAGTACGACTTTCCCATCGTTGACAAAGTCTCGGGGCACATCGGACTCTTTACCCCCTCCCCCGCGTTAACTAACAAGTACGGCGTCATGTCATTATCCAGAATCCATTCATAAAGGGCTCGCACAAAGTAAGGACGGTTTGGCGTCATGTTCAATTAGAATTCCTGGTGCGAACTAAAAGTAGTCTCGGTCTAAGGGACAAGCGTGCTTCAGACCAACATCAAACGCGATTACTATAAAGTGAAGGCGTCTACATAACGCAACGCGTATTCTCAGGACCTACGTTTATAGATCAGCTCCCAAGTTCTTTTTCTACGTCCGATAGACTTGCCTGGAACGCGTCCCGTTCAAACAATTTCTCGCCGTAAGTGAACAACGGCTTTGCTGAAGAGGGGAGTTTCACACCATAGTGACCCAGCCGCCACAGTAGCGGAGCCATGCAGCAATCCACTAGAGAATACTCATCTGACATAAAATACTGTTTCTGTGAAAACGTTGGTGCAATCGCCGTAAGATTGTCTCGTAAGGTCTTTCTCGCGTTGGCTGCAGCGATTTCATTTGCGCCAGCCAAATCAGGGACCAGTCCATAAAGATCGCGCATAACGCGGTAGCGCAATTGCCGATTGTTAGCCCGCGACACCGGATCCACAGGCATCAATGGTGGGTGCGGAAAACGTTCGTCTAAATACTCCATCATAATCTGGGCGTCATACAGAACCAACTCACGGTCAATCAATGTCAGTATCGCGTTGTACGGATTAAGATCGACCAACTCTTCCGGACGTACGTCATTGTCAACATATTTGATTTCAACATTGATGCCCTTATCCGCAAGGACAATGCGCACACTGTGGCCAATCGGGCCACTTGGGTCCGAATACAGCACCATAACGGATCGTCTAGTCGCTACTGTAGCCATAGATGCTCTTCACCTTGAGGTATTTATTTTGGGCTCGCAAACACACAAAGACAACGACTCAATACGTTCACTTTATTTTATATCCTTCCAATACTCCTTATTGAGTAAATACAATACGACAAAAAATACTCCGAGGAATAATAGTACCCATAGTCCAACACGTTCGCGCTCCGCCCGCGCCGGTTCCCCGAGATAGATAAGAAAATTGGTAAGATCCAAGACGGTTCTTTGGTATTCTTCTTCTGTTTGACTCCCCGGTATAGCCAGTTCCAAGGTCTCGATAACCTGCGTACCTGTCCCATCTTCATGTATCTCGGCCCTGTATTTGGGCTTCTGCCATCCCTGGAGCTCCCAGAGAACATGGGGCATTGCCACATTTTCAAATACGAGATTGTTAACCCCGTTCGGGCGGGACGGATCGAGGTAGAAACTCAGAAAATATGTGTAAAGCCAATCCGCACCACGAGAGCGACCTACCACGGACAGATCTGGCGGCGTTGCCCCAAAGAACCAATTCCTCGCATCCTCGACGGGCATTGCAACAACCATTGTATCGCCTAGCTTATCGGCCACAAACATCAAGTTGTCCTTCACCTCTTGATCGCTAAGCTCCAAGTCTCGCCCGATTCGGTTGAAACGCATGTAAGCCGCAGAATGACAGCTCAAGCAATAGTTCACGAAGATTCTTGCACCCCGCCTCAGCGATTCCTTATCATCCAGGTCAATCTTTGCTTGCTGTAATGGTATCTCTCCGGCCGCTCCAAACAGTCGAACAGGAAAGCTGGCAAGCAACAAGGCCAACGCGATAACCTTCATTTATATGTCACCCGATCAGGGACAGGTCGCACTCTATCGATTTTCGAATAAATCGGCATAAACAGAAAGAACGAAAAATAAAGGACTGAGAAGAATCTCGAGAGAAACGCGGATGTCGGCGTTGGGATCTGCGTACCGAGATACCCAAGTGCAAGAAAGCTTACCGCGAACGTGCCCAATGCCACTCGAGATATCCACCCCCGATAGCGAATCGATTTGACGGGGCTCCGATCAAGCCACGGCAATAGGAAAAACAAGAACACCGCCGCTCCCATGGCCAGAAAACCGCCCAAGGGGTGAGGAACCGCACGCAGAATTGCGTAGAAGGGCGTAAAGTACCACAGCGGCTTGATGTGCTCGGGCGTTTGTAATGGATCGGCAGGTACGAAGTTGTCTGCCTCTATAAACCATCCGCCAAATTCAGGCGCATAAAACACAATGGCTAAAAAGATGATCAAAAACCCCACAGCACCAACCATGTCCTTTATGGTGTAGTATGGATGAAACGGGATGCCGTCCAGCGGTACGCCATTTACGTCTCTCTTCTCCTTTATCTCAATACCGTCCGGATTATTGGATCCGACCTCATGCAGGGCCAAGAGATGGACCAAGACCAGTGCCAGCAGTATGAGCGGTAAAGCGATCACGTGAAACGCAAAGAAGCGATTCAAGGTTACATCAGAAATGACATAATCACCGCGAATCCAAAGAACTAAGCTATCTCCGACGAAAGGGATGACCCCAAACAAAGAGACAATGACCTGAGCGCCCCAGTACGACATTTGGCCCCAGGGCAAAAGGTAGCCTGTGAACGCCTCAGCCATCAGCGTCAGATAGAGGAGCATCCCAGTTATCCATAACAACTCACGTGGCCGTTTGTAAGATCCATACATCAAGGCTCGGAACATATGCAGGTAGACAACGACAAAAAATGCGGAGGCGCCAGCAGCGTGTATGTAACGGATCAGCCAACCCCATTCCACATCTCTCATAATATATTCTACTGAAGCGAACGCCTGTTCAGCACTTGGCTTGTAATTCATCGTAAGCCAGATGCCCGTCAGGATCTGCAACAACAACACCAGCAGCGCCAACGACCCGAAGATGTACCAAACGTTGAAATTCTTCGGTGCGTAATATTTGGCGAGGTGCTCGTTCCATAGCTTGGTCAGCGGAAAGCGTGCATCAATCCAACTGATGGTGGCATTCATCGATCGAATAAACGAATTCATTATGCGACCGCTCCATCGTCGCCGATCAAAAGACGTGTTGTGCTAAGAAAGCGGTAGGGCGGGACGATCAGATTTGCAGGGGCCGGCCAACCTTTGTAGACGCGACCAGCCAGGTCAAAAAGAGAACCATGGCATGGACAGAAAAACCCGCCAGGCCAACGGGGACCCAGGTCGCGGGCGCCGCCCCTCGCCACGAGCTTGGGCGAACATCCGAGATGCGTACACAACCCGATCACAACAAGATATTCAGGTGTGATCGATCGGTACTCATTCTTAGCATATTCGGGCTGTTGCGCCTCCTCTGAGGTGGGATCAACTAACTTATCATCGAGTGACGGCAATGTAGCCAATGTCTCCTCACTACGTCTTAGGATCCATACGGGTTTACCACGCCATTTGTCCACCATCAGCTGCCCTGGCTTCAATCTGCTGATATCCACCTCAACTGGCCCACCGATCGCTCTGGCCCGCGCACTCGGCTTCATGGACGCAACGAAGGGCACCGCGGCGAATACGATGCCGACGGCGCCTATCAGGGTGCTCAGCGCCGTAAGAAATCGCCGCCTGGCGCCGTCTACGGCGTTTTCACTCATGTGGTTCTTCCCTCAAATTAGGGTGTAGGTACAATAGGAAAGGCAAAATTATGAATCCAAAATTAACAATTATAACATGATAGATTAGTGCGTCCTGATTACGACCGTTGCACTGGGCAGACCGCCAGTTTGTTCTTCTCCTACAGGATATCGCCGATGCAGTTTAAAAAAATGCTCACTTTCATTGTCCAGTCGATCACCATCGGCCTCGCCGCAGCGTTTGTGATATTACTGCTTCGATCCCACCTGTCCGTGGACCAACCAACCATTGCAATGGGTGCTGGGGCGAAGCCCAGCGACACGTTTTTTCGCGCCATTGGTGCGCCACCCATTTCCAAACACGAGGTGGCCTCTTATGCGGATGCAGTCGAAGCTGCGATACCCGCCGTCGTCAACATCCATACCGCGAAAATCCTCCCACAGCGGACCAATCCACTCTTTGAAGATCCTTTGTTCCGGCATTTCTTTGGTGATGCACAAATGTTACCAAGCAAGCGACTTGAGACCAGCTTAGGATCAGGCGTCATTATCGACAATGAAGGATACATCTTAACGAACGTTCACGTGATCGAAGGTGCTGATGAAATCAAGGTTACATTAAATGACGGACGCCAAGCGGAAGCGATTATCGTCGGCACAGACCCCGAAAGCGATCTCGCCGTACTCCAAATTGGACTTGATGACCTGCCGTCCATCGCTTTCGGCAATTCTGATGCGCTCCGCGTTGGCGACGTAGTATTGGCGATCGGCAATCCCTACGGCTATGCACAAACGGTCACCCAAGGTATTGTCAGTGCAACCGGCCGCGATCAGCTCGGCATCAACACTTTTGAAGATTTTATCCAGACAGACGCGGCCATTAACCCAGGTAATTCTGGTGGTGCACTGGTTAACGTTCAGGGAGAGCTCATTGGAATCAATACGGTGATTTACTCTAAGACCGGCGCCTCCCATGGAATCAGCTTTGCCATCCCGATGAGCATCGCCAAGGAAGTGATGGATGAAATCATCCAATTCGGGCGCGTTGTGCGCGGATGGTTGGGTCTCGTTGCTCGGCGCGTCCCCCCAGAGCTAGCCACGTCCCCTGGTTCATTCGAAAGCGGGGTTTTGGTGGCCGCTGTGCTAACGAACGGACCGGCAGACCAGGCGGGTATTGAGCCGGGAGATATCGTTACCCATATTAGGGGCCAGCCTGTTACTGACGCCGGGCAGGCCATTCGCACGATCGCTAAGATTGAACCTGGCACCGAAATTACCGTGACCGTGCGACGTGGAGAAGACCAACTCACCCTTCGGCCAACGGTTGTGCAACGACCACCGGTATCTCCCCGCTGAGCGCCGCATGTCAACTTGGGGTTCACAAGAGCGATACCAACGCACTCAGAAATTGCCTATTCTGCTCAGCGCTCCCTACGGTGACACGGAGACACGCTTGTAACAGCGCGTGAGTCCCATCGAGATTCTTAATCAGGATCCCTTGTGTTTTAAGGCCCTCGAAGACACCAGTCACCCGATCGCGTCTCGTCTGAAAGAGGATGAAGTTCGTCTGGCTGGGCCACGCCCTTACCCCATCCAAAGCCGACAGTTCGTCAAGCATGGTGTCCCTGTCTTTACATATTCGCCGCGTCTGCTCATCCAAAACTTCATGTCGAGCCAAGATAAACTCCGCGCTGACCTGGGTAAGCATTCCAATATTGTAGGGTAGCCGCACCTTGTCGAACTCGTTGAGCCATTCGCTTCGCCCAGCCAGCATACCGAGGCGCAACCCTGCAAGACCCAACTTAGATACAGTGCGCATGATAAGGAGGTTATCATACGCCTGTAGATAGCCCATTAAGGTTTCACCAGAAAAAGCGTGATACGCCTCGTCCACTACAACAAGCCCTGGGGATACGCGAATAATCTCCTCAACAGCCGATAAATCGAACAGATTACCGGTCGGATTGTTCGGCCACGCCAAAAACACGGCTGCCGGTTGCGTCTCTTCGATAGTGCCGAGCATTGCGGAGAGATCAAGATTGAAATCTTCCAACATCAAGGGAACACCAACAAAATGCATCCCGTGCACTTCTGCGCTGGCGCGGTACATTACAAAGGTCGGCTCAGGAGCGAGCAACGACCGTTCAGGTGCCGCGAGCGCCACTATTATGATTTGGATCAATTCATCGGAACCATTCCCCAGCAAGATATCCACATTCACCGGCACATGCATAACGTCGCGCAGTCGACCTATTAAATCGCGGGGAGCAGGATTAGGATATCGATTAAGATTGACTTCCTTGAGACGCTGTAACCACTCATCCTTAAGGTGTTCGGGCCACGTGTATGGGTTTTCCATCGCATCGAGCTTGATAAGCCCCTGTGGCTCTGGCACATGATAGGCCGATGCCGCGCGCACCTCCGGCCGGATCCAGCGGGCAACCTTTTCCTGTAGCAGCTCTTTGGCCATGTTAATAAAAAAGAATTTGGCAAAAACGGATGCTGCAGAAGGGGCTGGGTTGCAGTCCGCTCGCTGTTGCTACTGTACCTTTCGCTTCATCCGAAACTCTGCCGATCGCGCATGTGCTGTGAGCCCCTCACCACGCGCCAGCGTCGCAGCCGTTTTGCCCAGATCAGCAGCTGCGCGGGCAGAGCACTTGATCAACGACGAGCGCTTCTGGAAATCATAAACGCCAAGCGGAGAAGAGTAACGCGCGGTACGGGACGTCGGCAATACATGGTTTGGGCCCGCGCAATAGTCACCAAGCACCTCAGACGTGTAGTACCCCATGAAGATAGCGCCTGCATGACGGACGCTATTCAACAAAGCATCGGGATCGGCAACGGCCAGTTCAAGGTGCTCAGGTGCAATGACGTTCACCAGATCGACCGCTTCATCGAGGTTTGCGACGTGAATCAAGGCACCACGCCGATCAAGCGATGTGCGGATGATCTCAGTTCGCTCCATGTCGGGCAAAAGACGTTCAATACTGGCCGCGATCCGATCTAGAAATTCCGCGTCGGGGGAAATCAGAAGAGCTTGAGCATCTTCATCGTGTTCAGCCTGGGCGAAAAGATCCATAGCAATCCAATCCGGATCGGCCTGGCCGTCACAGATCACCACCACCTCGGATGGCCCGGCGATCATGTCGATACCCACAATGCCAAACACCAACCGTTTTGCCTCGGTGACATAAACATTGCCAGGGCCGACAATCTTATCGACTTTGGGCACCGTCTCCGTACCGTACGCCAAGGCCGCCACAGCCTGCGCACCACCCACGGAAAACGCGCGGTTCACACCTGCAATAGACGCAGCAGCCAGGACGAGTTCATTCGCATCATCATCTGGAATCGGTACAACCATGGTGACATCAACAACGCCCGCGACCTTAGCCGGGATCACGTTCATAAGGACCGATGACGGGTAGGCAGCCTTGCCGCCCGGAACATAAACGCCTATACGGTCAAGTGGCACAATCTTCTGGCCCAATAACGTGCCGTCATCATCCGTGTAACTCCACGAAGGTTGCTGCTGGTGTTCATGGTATCTACGTATACGGTCTGCTGCGGTCTGTAAGGCGTCCCTTAACACAACAGGCAGCCGATCCAAGGCTTCTGCCAGCCGATCATTCGGAATGACGAGGTCAGCTGCGGCGCCGACATGTCGCCGGTCAAACCGGTTCGTATGACCAATAAGCGCAGCATCCCCTCGGCGGCGCACGTCGTCCACAATCGTTTTGACGATTTGCACCGTTTCAGCATTCTCCTCATCATCCCGCGCAAGCAGCTCTTCGAGTTGCTCCAGAAAATTTGGGTCGCTATTGTCAAGTTTTCGCATCTTCATGTGGCCAGTACGCCATTAGCCTGGTTTCACGACCTGAGAAAGCTGCTGTATCACCTCCTTGATACGAGCGCGTTTCATTTTCATCGACGCTTTGTTGACAATAACCCAAGAGCTAATATCCGCAATAAGTTCCATAGGAACCAAGTTATTCGCCCTCAGAGTATTTCCAGTATCAACGAGATCGACAATGCGATCAGCCAACCCCATCAAAGGGGCTAACTCCATGGACCCATAGAGTCTGATGATCTCGACCTGAATACCCTTTGCCGCAAAGTAACGCCGTGTGGTGTTCACATACTTGGTTGCAACACGTAAGCGCCCAACCACATCTTTGGCATCACGAGGCCCTGCTACCATCATTTTGCAACGGGCAACACCCAGATCCAGAGGCTCGTACACCCCATCACCGGCATACTCCATGAGCACATCCTTGCCCGCGATACCAATATCTGCTGCCCCATATTCCACGTAGGTGGGTACATCGTTCGCCCGAATAATGACAATCTTCATATCCTTTCGGTTTGTGGGAAGAATTAGCTTTCGGGAGATGTGCGGGTCTGCGACAGGCCGGATATCTATTTCAGCAAGCATTGGCAATGCTTCGTCGAATATGCGGCCCTTCGAAAGGGCGATCGTAAGCATGTTCTACCCAGTCACCGAAGCTGCGGCCACCAGCTCGCGTAACGATACAAAGTATCCGTTGCCCTGTCTGGTCATCTCGCTGCTCCGGGAGTGTGGCTAGTCGGGGATCCGCCGAATCTGGGCGCCGAGCTGAGCCAGTTTCTCTTCAATAGTTTCATAGCCACGATCGATATGATAGATGCGCGCCACGGAGGTTTCTCGCTCCGCCACCAGACCTGCCAAGACCAGACTGGCCGATGCGCGCAGATCGGTTGCCATAACTGGGGCACCCGTCAGCCTATCGACACCCTGACTAAATGCCGTATTGCCCTCCAACTTCAGGTCGGCTCCCATCCGCTGTAATTCTAATACATGCATAAAACGATTCTCGAACACGGACTCCGTGATCGTTGCAGTGCCTCGAGAGATGCAATTCATTGCCGTAAATTGCGCCTGCATGTCAGTCGGAAATCCGGGATACGGAGAAGTATGAACATCCACTGCCTCAGGCCTTGCACCGTGCATATCGAGCGTCACCCAGTCCTCTCCGACAGTCACTTCGGCGCCTGCCTCAGACAACTTGCCCAGCACAGCCTCTAGAAGATCCGGCCTCGTCCGTTTGAGCTTTACCCGTCCACCGGTCATCGCGGCAGCCACCAAGTAGGTACCCGTCTCGATCCGATCGGGCAAGATATCGTATCGGGTACCTGAAAGGCTAGTCACCCCTTCAATCACAATGGTGTCAGTCCCGGCCCCCTCGATCTGGGCGCCCATGCTAATAAGACAATTTGCCAAATCTACGACTTCCGGTTCGCGGGCAGCATTTTGGATCACCGTTGTGCCTTCCGCCAGAGTAGCGGCCATCATAAGATTTTCCGTGCCGGTTACCGTGACCATATCCATTGGCAGATGCACCCCCTTCAGGCGCTTGGCAGTGGCCCGTATGTAACCGCCTTCCACCCTTACTTCCGCGCCCATCGCCGTCAGCCCCTGTATGTGCAGGTGTACGGGTCTGGACCCAATGGCGCAACCTCCGGGTAGGGAAACGTCCGCCCTGCCATAGCGAGTCAAAAGCGGACCCAGGACAAGAATTGACGCCCGCATGGTCTTAACCAGCTCGTACGGCGCAAAGAATTCGTTGATAGTTCTATTGTCGACTTCGATGTTCATCCGTTCATCCACCATCAACTGCACTCCCATTCGCCCGAGCAATTCCATGGTCGTGGTGATGTCGTGGAGATGCGGTACGTTTCCAACCGTGACCGGACCATCCGCTAGTAGTGTGGCCGCCAAAATTGGAAGCGCCGCGTTCTTGGCGCCAGAGACCCGGATCTCACCATTCAAAGGAACGCCGCCTTTAATGATCAGTTTATCCATTGCTCGAAGGCATTCCCCTTTTGCCGATTAGCTTTTTTCATCCAGTTAACTTCCAATCGGCGGCTGCACAGGTTTTAAAAGGTAGGGCATGAACGTCAGAGCCCATCCGGTCACGAAGTGTCGTCTTCATTAGTTGATATTGTTCAAGGCTTAACCGGGCCTCAAATGCTTCACTGATGACAATCGCCTGAAAATGCATTCCATTGCAGTCCAGGATCTCTTCACAATTCGGGATTCCGGACTCAGTCATCAAGCAAATCTCACCCGTTTCCAACCTGATGCTCTCCTCTAGATAAACCTGGGGCAATTACAGATAAAGTCCTATTTTATACGTCTCAATACAATGGGGTATCGCACTCTGCATGATCCCCCAAGAATATTAAGCCAGTGCCCCCGAACAAACGGCGGGCGCTCTGTCAACTACAATAAGGTGTTAGCGGGGGAGCAGATAGCCCACACCAGCGACTTTTGCAAGCGCGAGCATTTGAGGAGGCACGTTACGAAAGCGCACCGACACATTGCAATTTTTCGCGGCGCGCACCCAGTCAAGAAGCAGCGCCACGCCAGCGCTGTCGATGCGGGTGACCCCTGATAGATCGATCACCTGTGGGGACTGGCCACTGAGTAGCCCGTTCAATTCCCCAATAATGGTTGGTACAGTTTTAAAGCTTAATTCTCCGTACAGTGCCCACTCGTTATCCGCTCTGCGTTGAAGACAACCCTCGCTCACGGGGACCCACCCGCAGAAGCCACTGAATTGCGCTGTGCCAAGTTGGCGATTAACGTATCGAGCCCGTCCCTGTTGATATCCGAGGCGAATGCAGAGCGGTAGGTGGTTACGAGGCTTATACCGCTGACCGCAATGTCATAGACCTTCCAAGCATCCTTCTTTAAATACATCCGGTAGTCAATTGGAATAGACTGTGCGCCCGGCTGCTCAATCTCGGTTTTCACGATGACCGTCTTGGAGTTGGGATCATTATGCGCCGGCAGATACTTGATCGTTTGGCCAGAATACTCGAACAGGGTCGTCGCATAGACCCGAACCAGGAAGGTGCGAAATTCAGCGATGAAAGCCTTTTTCTGGTCTACGCTCGCGGTTCGCCAATACCGTCCTAATACATACTTTGAAATCTTGACGAAATCAAAATGAGGAATGATGAGCTCATTCACAAGATCATAAAGCTGTTCCGGATGCGCGTTCAGTGTGGCCTGCTCTGCCTCGATTCGAGCGAGGACCTGGTCGGTTGTTGTCATCACAACCTCCTCGGCTGTTGGAGTCGCCTGAACCTTCCCCAAAGCCAATACCAACAGCCAAAACGACGCCCATCGAAAGCAACGCTTCATCAGCCGTTGCCACCTCCTACCGGCGATCCGTTACCCATTACATCCCCCGGAGTTCTTAGCCCTGCGCATAAAAGACGAAGCTAGGTTATGGCGTTCACGCCCTCAAGCTCGGCGCGATTAACTATCGTCCCCTGCTGCCTTCTGGTATAGAAACTGCCCAATCAGTTGCTCCAGCACCACCGCTGACTGGGTCAGTGTAATGCGATCTCCATCCTTTAGAAAGGTGTCCTCCCCACCCGGTTCCAAATAAACATATTGCTCCCCAAGCAGCCCCGCTGTGTAGATACTAGCGGATGTGTCACTTGGAATATTGTCAAACTCGGAAGCGACGGACAAGGTTGCAACCGCCTCGTACGTCTGTTCATCAAGCCGGATATCCTTAACACGGCCAACGACGACACCGGCCATCTTTACCGGAGAGCGTACCTTAAGGCCGCCAATGTTGAGAAAACGCGCAGTGATTTCATAACCGTCTTCGCCCCCCAAACTACTTAAATTGCTGACCTTCATGGCTAATATGAACAAGGCCCCGAGTCCCAGGGCCACGAACAGGCCCACAATCGTTTCCAGAGTCTTCGATTCTAACATCGCGCTTGGCTCCCAGGCTTAATCGAACATCAGTGCCGTTAGGATAAAGTCCAGCCCCAATATCGCTAGACTGGAATTTACAACGGTTCGTGTCGTGGCGCGGCTGATTCCCTCCGAGGTCGGCACGGTATCGTAACCCTCAAAGACGGCAATCCAAGTCACCGCAACCCCGAATACACTGCTTTTGATGACCCCATTGAAAATGTCCTCGCGAAGATCCACATTAGCTTGCATCTGCGACCAAAACGCGCCTTCATCAACCCCGAGTAATCCCACGCCAACAAAATAACCCCCAAAGACACCGACCGCGCTAAACATCGCGGCAAGCAATGGCATGGAAATGATCCCTGCGAGGAAACGCGGGGCCACCACCCTACGTAATGGGTCAATCGCCATCATCTCCATGGCTGAAAGTTGCTCTGTGACCTTCATCAACCCGATTTCGGCTGTCAACGCAGATCCAGCCCGACCAGCAAATAGTAGCGCCGATACC
>JAPUIX010000102.1 GCA_027296625.1 Gammaproteobacteria bacterium
GACAGGAGCGCACGCCGGCAGATGGGAAAAGAAACCTGTTCGCATCACTTTTACACCTCCGGCAGAAATGTTTCTTCTACCTCAATGCAACATCCCGCCGAGGATAGGCACACACCCTATATCATGGACTCAGATAGCCCATGATCAAATCTGCAGTACCTGTGCACACCATGATGCCGGTCATCACAACAGCAACAGAAAACCAGTGAAACCTGATGATTCGTTCTTTCAAAAAGACATACGCGAATCCCAATGTCACCATCGGGTATGCGGCGCTGATTGCCGCAATCAGGCCACCGTATAACCCTTCCGTATCGAACGCATTGGCCAGAGGCATGCAAGCATTACCCAGCGCAAAGAATGTCATGGGTACGGCTGCCAACTTGATGCCTTCGAATGTGTGGGTATCCGTTTTTCTGCCTGCAATCAACGCAAATGGAACCATGATCATGGCATCGCCTATGGCCATCAAGGGATAGATGTCAGCCCCGCCCGCACCCTCGAAGCCTGCAACATCGCTAAAGGTATATGCCAAACATGAGAACGCGAGCCCCCAAGCCACAGCAGCAAGAATCGCTAAGGGGACCCAAATGCTAGGGACAACGTGTGAGTTGTCGACTTCTTCATCCAGTTCAGATTTCGGGGTGTAACCAAGGCCGACGCACCCTAAAACCACAAGCACACCACCAGCCCACATGATTGGAGTCGGGTTTTGGCCCAGCCAAAAATAAAGCACTGTCATCACAATCGCTGGATAGGCGGCTGAGACCGTTCCAACGATCGCAATCGGGGCGTACTTGATGCATATGAAATAGGACGCCCAGGCGATGCCATCGAAGATATAAGACAAGGTTCCGAACGTTACGAACCCGGTCTCAAATTCTCCCGCTTCTGTATAAAAAGGATTGGGAGAACCGTTAGCGGCCCAAATGATGAGATTGACAAATGAAACCGCAACCACGAAATACAAACAAAATCGCGTGCCGGATACATCATTAATGAACTTTTTGGTAAACCCTTGCCCAAGCCCCCAGCCAAACATGGCTCCGAAGGCAAACAGCATCCACGTTGAAATCATCCTATCCTCGCGACCGAGCGGGCGTTTCGAAGCAAAGTGTGAATGCGCTCTTTGCTATTGCTTTGCCATTGTATGGGAGCCGAAATGAAATTTCGAGCAAGTCTAAAGATCGCGGCTTTATCGATGACTCTCTTGTCGAGCGCGTGTGGACATCAGCCGCTTAAGCACGGAAACGGTGCTGCGGACCTCGTTTTTACCAATGGCCGTGTTTACACCGTGGACGCAGAGCGAAGCTGGGCGCAGGCCGTCGCCATCCGTGACGGTAAAATCGTCTACGTCGGCGACGATGCGGGTGTCGGAGATTTCGTACGCAGCAACACTCGGCGTGTCGATCTCAAAGGAAAAATGTTGCTTCCCGGCTTCCAGGATGTTCACACCCATTTCGCTGCCGCGGGCGCTGCTTTTTCGGAATGCCCCGTCTTCGATCTCGAGGATAAAGAGACTGTCTTGGCCGAGATCAAAAAGTGTGTTGATGAGAATCCGACAGCTGAAATCATCCGGGGGCTCGGCTGGACGATCGATCAATTCGACGACGGTGAGCCACCGCGAAAGGAACTGCTGGATGCCATAGATTCGAGTCGGCCACTGGTCTTCGGCGATGCGGACGGACACGCTTTCTGGGTCAACACGGCAGCCTTTGAAACCTACGGAATTACGCGTGACACCGCAGACCCGGCGGGAGGAAGGATCGAACGCAACCCGGAGACGGGGGAACTCTGGGGCACTCTGCACGAAGAATCGGCCATGGAACTGATCAGGAGTCAATGGCCTCGCTATTCGGATGAAGATCTGATGGAGGGCATCCGGTACTCGCAGGATTACTATCACTCTTTGGGGATTACGGCGATCCAGGAAGCCATCGTCAAACTTGATGGTCGCAGCGAGTACCGCGCACTACCCGCGTACAAGATCCTCAATGACCGGGGTGAGCTGAACGTTCGGGTCTCTGCCTCGCTTTTCTGGGATGCGGGAAAGGGCATGGAGCAGATCCAGGATTTCAAGAAGGCGCGTCGCGAATCGTCAGCGGGCCGTTTGCAGGTCGACACAGTGAAGTTTTGGGCCGATGGTGTGATTGAAACTCACACCGCGATGCTGCTCGAACCCTACGAAGACAAGCCGGAAACGCGTGGCCTCATGATGGTTCCGCACGAGCAATTGATGAGTGGCGTCTCCTTGGTGGATGCCGAAGGCTTTCAAGTTCATATCCACGCCATTGGTGACGCCACAGTGCGCTACGGCCTCGACGCCATCGAGGCGGCCTGGCACGCCAACGGACGCCGGGATGCGCGGCATCACATTACCCACCTGCAGTTTGTTCACCCCGATGACATTTCTCGTTTCCAAGAATTAGGGGTCGGTGCCAGCTTCCAGCCTTACTGGACCTACTTTGACGATTACGTCACGTTGTTCAACCTTCCACGGGTTGGACCCGATCGCATCAAATGGAGCTATCCCATTGGCTCGATTCAACGCAGCGGCGCTACCGTGGCCTTTAGCAGTGATTGGTTTGTCTCCACCCCCAACCCACTGATTGGTATAGAGACTGCGGTAACCCATGTGGACCCTCTCACCGATGAGGGGCAATCCTATCTGCCTGGCGAGACGATCGCATTGGATGAGGCGGTCGCCGCCTACACGATCAACGCCGCATTCTTGAATTCAATCGACGACATGACGGGCTCTGTCGAAGCCGGAAAGTATGCAGACTTGATCGTCCTGGATCAGGACCTGTTCCAGATTCCGATACAGGACGTTTCCGATGTTCAGGTTTTGCTTACGCTGCTGGAGGGTGAAGTGATGTATGGAAACCTGGACGAATTTTAGCGCTGGAAGCTCATCGAGAGCGATTAGCGATCGCTGAATCAATGAATGAGAGGATAGGCAATCGAAGCTGCGTTTTCGGAAATGCCCGATAACCCAGGATTCTGTCAATTAGCGAGTCAGGGCGGAGGGGCTTCGAGTGCGTGATCTAGATCCTCGATCAGATGCACGCCTTTGCGATTGCTGCGACATGACGGTGATCGGTGCCGCAGCACCCCCCTAGTACATTGAGTTCGGGGAATCGCTTGCGAAGCTCCGCATACTGAGCACCCATCTCCGCCGGATCGCCGTCGTCGAGCGCTTCGGCTTCATCGAGCTGTGCATGGCTCAGGCGTGCCGCGTTCGCGCGCAGCCCCTTGATTCGTTC
>JAPUIX010000103.1 GCA_027296625.1 Gammaproteobacteria bacterium
TGCTGCCTTGGCCAACTCAGCCAAATGCACCGAAGCCTGATAGTTAATCTCTTCGGTCCAATGTCGGTTTAAGTTTCCAACGGGATCATTGCTCAGAGCTGCCAAGTGCACTACGGCATCAAAGCCCTGCACGTCATGTAGTTGCAAATCTCGAATGTCCTTGTGAATGGACGGAACTCGAGTTACTTCTGGCACGAGTAAGCATGACTTGAAATAATCTGAATCCAAACCCACGACAGCATGGCCGGCTTTCAGGAAGCGTGCAGCCATGACAGAACCCAGATAGCCGTTATGACCGGTCATCAATACACGCATGGGTGCACCCATTGTGTTAGCCTCCTTTAATTAATGAGCACCGTTGACTAGGTTGCGGGTCAAGTCAAGTAATGTTAGGTGATCCGAAACAAGAGCTGACGGACATCCAGCTGCGTCGGCGGCCTGGGCATCGCGTTCATCGTCTCCAATAAAAAGTGTGCGGCTCAGGTCCAAGCTCAAATCCCGTTGGACCTGAAACAGCATGCCAGGCTTAGGTTTGCGGCAGTCGCAGCCTTCACCCCAATCATGGGGACAATAGTAGATCGCTTCTATGTGAGCGCCATAATTCGCCACTTCCGACTGCATCTGTTGATGAATATGTGAAAGGTCTGCTTCTGTCATGGCACCACGTCCGATGCCTGCCTGGTTCGAAACTACGATTACCCGGTAGTGCGCTTCCTTGAGCAAGCGCAAGGCGTCCTTTGCGCCTGGGAGCCAACTGAATTCATCCCATGAACGGACATAGTGAGCTCTTTCTGGTTTTTTATTTAGCACACCATCCCGGTCGAGAATAACTGTTGGGCGACGAGCGAGAAAGGCTTCCGTGAGAGGTAGGCGTCTGTGCGAACCGATACTGTAATATCGGTGATCCGTTACGTAGGCGAGCAACTGTCGTTGTTCCGCTAGCCTGGGATATACTGCCACCTCAAATGGGACGTTGTCTTCGGATAACTCCTCCACAAGACGCTTCGTGATAAATGCATAGCTTATTTCAACACCCAGCAGATTTGGGCTCGTGCAACTTTTATCAAAGACGGTAACAAATCCATTCTTGTTGACACGGATAGAGTTTGTGGTGTAACCATCCTTGTTGCTGTATACGGTGATCATTGCAGGGACTTTTGCAGACGTAAACTTGCGCCACATCTTGTCGATCTGCATTGGCCAGTAGTTGTCACAATACATCAGGAGGAGGCAGGGGTCCAAGAGCGGCATCGCCAGTTTCATGCGTCGCGAGGTTTCATCCTCAACCGCAGAGACCGAATACTCTAATTTCACTCCCCATCGTTTCCCGTCGCCAAAATAATTCTGAATCACCTCAGGTAAGTAGCCTAATAACAGCAGAATACGATCAAAACCCTGGTCCCGGAGCATTTCCACCAAATACTCGAGAAAAGGCTTACCATGAATCTCGACCATAGCCTTGGGACGAGTATCCGTAATAGGCCGTAGCCTTGTGCCGCGTCCACCTGCTAGAATCACTGCTTGAGTAGGACGTTGTAGGTGTACGAGTTGATCCTCATGCATAGACGCGGTGGCCATTAAGAAATAGTTCCGATCCAAAATTTGACCCCTACGACGCATAGTCAGTGGATCATAAAAAAGAATAATTTCGGCTCAACTGAGTTCGCCGAAGTCCGCTAGCTCGTTCTGGTTGCTTTATTTTTGGATCGGTGTTACTTTCATGGATTAACAGGTGCGGCGAGTATTTAATTGTGAAACGAACTAGTTGGTGAGTTGTCCGACGTAATCCTTGATATAGCTAACAGCGGCGTTAACATTGCTTGACACATTCTTTTCCGTATTTAAATCAAAATGCGGGAAAGGAATATCCACCTCTATGGGCTCTCTCTTCAAGAATCGCTTCCAATTCTTTAGCTTCCAGCTGTCTCTCGCCTCCCCTCTTGAGCGGATCCGAGTGCGCAGGACCTTCTCAGAACAGTGACACCAGATGACGACCATCTCAGCTTTGCTTCTTATCGCGAGTTGGCTGATTGAAACCTGCCATGACCTTGTCTGGACGTCCTTGGTATGCGGGACATCCAAAAGGACGGAGTTTCCCAGCTTCAAATTTGCCTCAGTAATTCTATATAGTGCCTGGTAAAATCGCGGCCGTATCTTCTCGTAGCTACGACCATTCCTCGTGTGAGGGAAAAAAGCATCCGCAATGTGATTGTTATCGAGGTATACCGCCGGAACACGACGCAGGATCTCTCGCGACAGAGTGGTCTTCCCGGAACCGGCCACTCCCATGATCAATATTAAGCGTGGCTTCTGAAACGATCTTTTTCGCATTGCACCCGGGATCTTCGATTTTTGTTTAAAAAGTTATCTTGAAAAACTGAATGTTGCGCCCTGTGCCCGATTAGGGATAATTTGAACTGAGCGGAAAATGTGCGTAATTACTTTCGGCGAGGATTACTGCTAGAGCCGTCTAGGTGAACACTATCGTTACCTGGCTCGGTGGCCCAAGCCCCTCTCTTACTACCACTCACTTCGGTTACCGCTGTTTCTCTTGCCAAGCAATCCGTCAATAGATGGCACAACATTGAATGAGCACTCTCGACGATGCCATAAGCACCTTTCGCCGTCCGGAACAACAGATATTCATCCACCTTGCTTTTTAATGAACCGCCGTCAAATCCTAAAAGGCCGATCGTCTTCACACCATGGCCCTGGGCTGTTTCAACCGCTCTCAACAAGTTTGGCGAGTTACCGCTAGCTGAAATTACCATCAGCACATCACCGGGACGAGCAAAGTTTTCCAGCTGGCCAGAAAAAACCCTCTCATACCCCTCATCGTTTGCTAGGGCCGTAAGCCAAGATACGTTATCACTTAGACTCATCACTCGCATTGGCGATTTGCCAGATAACTTGGTAGCCTTGCCTAGGTCATTGGCTAAGTGAGAGGCAGTCGCAGCGCTACCGCCATTTCCAGCAATATAGACCATCGCGCCTCGCTCACGAGCCATGCTCAATTGTTGAACAATCCGCTCAGTCGCGTCGAGGTCTATCCGATGCAAAAGACTTCCAATTTCTCGGAGATAATCAGTAGCGATTTGCCTAATTTTAGAAGACATTTGCATTTCAATTAAGTTTATCCATTGAGTGGGAAGGTTGTGGGGCTCAAGTTTAACAAGACCCTCTATTAATAACGTTTAAACAACATCGGCGAAAGTCTTTTCCATCCGTCGGAAGTAAAACGCACCGCCAATTAATATGATCAGTGCCACCAGTGACGATAGTACGATCACGGAGCCGGGGGCTGTGTCCGTCCCCAGCAACGCCCATCGGAATCCTTCCACCACCCCCACCATTGGGTTCACACCGTAGATTGTTCGCCAAGGCTCGGAGAGCAGGCTGCTTGGGTACGCAATGGGTGTGGCAAGGAAGCAACTCTTTTCACTTATCTTTTAACCCCGATCCGACAAAAGAAATCAAGCCATATGCGATCGTGAGCTTGAGGTTGCAAGAGTGGCGACATTTTGACTGTAAGTTAGTAACCAAATTAAAGGTGAGTTGCTGATTCATGATACAGGCAGCTCTTGCTGCGATCCCATACGCATCAGGGACGATTTGTTGGCCTGATTAATGTCGGATCGGGGTTCATCAACGGTTTCTAAATGAACCCAATCCATACTGTCCGAGCAGCCGGAACGGCCGGATCAAATAGTGGAGGAAGGAGAAAGACGGCCGCAGCGGTAGAAACTCCTGATCTGCTGCATTCGGGCTTGTTGCGCGACTGAGGTAGTAGCGGGGGAAGTAGCGCAGACAGTACATTATTCTGTCACGTAGGCGTTCCCTCATCCTGAGATGGAAGAGGCGTGTTGAAGCTTCCAAAAAGAGAGGCGGAGTGTTCACCTCCTGGTAAAGCTGTTCGCGCACCTGGGTGGCGAGTGCCTTGACGGTGTGATCAGGTTGCACCCTTTGCCAGACTTCTCTTGGTAGGGGGGCTCCAAGAAGATCATGTGCCAGGAAAAGGCCAAGACAGAGCATGCGCCAACTTCCCAGCGTACGGGCCGCCGCCATGACCTCTTCCCAATCCACTCCCTCATGCACTCGGAGTAGCTCGGCAACGTCACAGATCCATTTCAGGCGTTTCCAACAATGCTTGGCCCCGTGCACGCACAAGATCAGAAGCAAGTCCTCCGGCGAGAGGGTAAGTGCCGTCGTGCCACCGAGGGATAGCGGTTTGGCGCGCTCCCACAAGTGCTCAGGATCAAGAGGGAAAGAGAAGTACCCCGGAGCGATACCCCAGTGCAGATCCACAATGCTGCCATTGCCGTGTACCAGGCGGTCCTCCCAGGTCCGCTCACGCTGACACCGGTAGCCCTGAGCGACCAGAAGATCTTTCGCACTCAGAACGTCCTGCTTGCGGACCATGATATCCAGATCGCCGAACTGCCGGAGTGCCAAGTTCCCGTACAAGGTAGCGGCCAGGACCGGCCCCTTAAACGGGATGGCAGAAATCCCGTGGGCCTCGAATAGAGACAGAATGCGACACAGTTCCGCGGTTAAGAGCAAGTTGTGTCGGGAGTTATGATGAAAATATGCTCGGAAACGATCCAAATGGCCATCCAGAACTGCTTCTGGACCGCTGGCGTTAAGGTGCCAGTACAGAAGCGGCACCACCCTGCGTTTATGCGCCGCCTGGAGCAGATAGTCCCAATTTATGTCTTCCTGCAGCAACTGCCTGATTCGCTCGGCTCTTTCGGCGTCCATGGCCGTCCGGGCGCAGCACAGCAGTAATTCAGCCTCAGGGCGCATGTCTGTTGCTGTGGCGTTATTAGACGGCAAGGGTCAGCCCCTCTTCTACGAACTGTGCTAATTCACGAAGCGCTGCGAGGTTGGGTGGC
>JAPUIX010000104.1 GCA_027296625.1 Gammaproteobacteria bacterium
TACGGGCGCAATTTAAAACTGTTCATGCCATCCATGGCGTCACTATAAGTACTTTGCTAAACCCCGGCCCTATCATCCCTGGTACGGCGTTCGCGGCTCCTTAACCCGCCGCTCACCCAGCTGAGCTACGGGCGCAATTTAAAACTGTTCATGCCATCCATGGCGTCACTATAAGTACTTCGCTAAACCCCGGCCCCACCATCCGTGGTGCGGCGTTCGCGGCTCCTTAACCCGCCGCTCACCCAGCTGAGCTACGGGCGCAAAGTTTTCGACACACTTAAGATGCGTACCAGTAGGTGGCGGAGAGGGAGGGATTGATTCGCGACTCCCTGTCGCTCACCCTTCGGGCAGCAAAGCTGCCCAAATCGGCTCTCCCTGCCGATTTGTCGAACCCTTTTACCGGGTTCTCATCCCTCCACCTCATGTTATACCCGGAGGGCTATCACCCCTCCGGGTACGAACATGGCGGAGAGGGAGGGATTCGAACCCTCGATGGGCTTTTAACCCATACTCCCTTAGCAGGGGAGCGCCTTCAACCACTCGGCCACCTCTCCAGTATTCTAGCTAACTGAATCCGATCTTAATCTCCATCGGGAGTATATGGTTCTAAGCTCGGCTCTTCCTGACAACCTCGAAGCGGGAAACACGATACGTTCCCCATGCCATCCCTGGCGAAACCATCAGGACTTCGCCAAACCCCGGCCCTACCGTCCCTGGTACGGCGTTCGTCGCGCTGCGAATGTTCACTGAACATTTGGTCGCAACTCACCCCCATACCAGCGCAGCGCCTTCAACCACTCGGCCACCTCTCCGGTAAACTCGTACTGGGAATTACGATGCGCTTCCTGCCATCCATGGCGAGAAAATCAGGGCTCCGATAAACCCCGGCCCTACCGTCCCTGGTACGGCGTTCGTCGCGCTGCGAATGTTCACTGAACATTCGGTCGCTCCTCACCCAATCACTTAAATCTACGATAACGGCGGGTACGATTGCGGTAAAACCACACTAACTCTCCGGCTCGCCAGTTTCCTCACCAGCATCAGGCTCACTGACTTCGGCCTTCTCCGGCTCTTGCTCTTGAGGTGCTTCCGGCTGCTGACGCTGGGCCTTCTCCTGTTGTATGCGTTCGTAGATCTCCTCACGGTGGACCGCGATCTCTCTAGGGGCGTTAACGCCAATACGAACCTGGTTCCCCCTGATGCCAAGCACCGTCACATTTACATCATCACCGATCATGAGCGATTCACCAACCCTGCGCGTTAAGATCAACATGGCGACATCTCCTTTATCCGATCTTTAGTCACTCCTCGTAAACCTAAGCATAGACCAACGACAGCCCTGCACTTCACATTCCGTCTACCCGATCCAGCGCCTTAGTTCTGTACTCCTCACCCTGAACTGTTTCCCAGATCAAAGGCCGAATGTAAGGTCCTGATCCCAAGCTCAAGATATTTCTCGTCTACCACGATAGATATCTTAATCTCAGAAGTCGAAATCATCATGATATTGATGCCTTCATCAGCAAGCGCTTTAAACATCTTGCTGGCGATACCCGCATGCGAACGCATCCCGATTCCGACGACGGAGATCTTGACGATATGATTGTCCCCGGAGACATCTCGCGCGCCCATGGATTTGGCAATTCCACCCAAAAGCTTCAGGGCCTTCTCGTAATCACTGCGGTGGACTGTGAAAGTAAAATCGGTCGTGTTATCCACGCCAACATTCTGCACGATCATATCCACTTCGACATTGGCATCGGCAATGGGTCCCAGGATGCGAAAGGCAATGCCTGGTTCATCTGGCACGCCCACAACGGTCAGTTTTGCCTCGTCGCGATTGTACGCAACGCCAGATATCAAGGCTTGTTCCATGCTTTTGTCCTCAGCGACAATCTGTGTTCCCAGGCCATCCTCAAACGAGGACAGCACACGTATTGGTACGTCGTATTTTCTCGCAAACTCGACGGCCCGGATCTGCAAAACCTTCGCCCCGAGACTCGCCAACTCCAACATCTCCTCATACGCAAGGCGATCCAGGCGTCGGGCTTCCGCGACGATGCGTGGATCCGCCGTATAGACCCCATCCACATCTGTATAGATATGGCACTCGTCAGCCTCCAAGGCTGACGCCATCGCAACCGCCGTGGTATCCGAACCACCACGCCCCAGGGTGGTGATATTGCCGTATTCATCAACACCCTGAAAGCCGGCCACCACAACCACTCGTCCCTCTTTCAGGCCCTTGCGTACCCGAGCTGCATCGATATCCATGATGCGCGCTTTATTGTGCGCGCTGTCGGTGAGGATGTGCACCTGAGCGCCTGTGTAGGATCGTGCCGGGCAGTTCCGCGACTCCAGCGCCATACTCAATAGCGCAATGGTCACCTGCTCCCCGGTTGACAAGAGCACATCCAACTCCCGTGCGCAGGGCCGCTCTGAAACAGCGCTGGCGAGTCCGACCAGCCGATCAGTCTCCCCTTCCATGGCCGATAACACCACCACGACGTCGTGGCCGTCCTTGCGTGCGGCGATCACCTTCTCTGCGACAACGCCGATGCGTTCGACATTGCCTATCGAGGTGCCACCATATTTCTGAACGATCAATGCCATAGCATGAGTGCGATAAAAAGCGCGAATTCTACCGGATCCATGGCCAGCCCGTTATCAATACCTTAAAGTTTATCGACGAACCTGTTTTCTCACCCAGTCCGGCACACGCTCAAGCGCAGCATCAAGCTTTTCCGGTCGAGTGCCGCCTGCCTGGGCCATGTCTGCCCGGCCGCCACCACGACCGCCCACCTGTCTCGCCACAAAGTTGACGAGTTCACCTGCTTTTACTTTCTCCGTGCTGTCCTGGGTGACGCCCGCCACCAGACTTACCTTGTTATCCACCACCGAGGCGAGCACCAATGCTGCTGTCCCGAGTTTGTTCTTCAATTGATCGACCGTATCACGCAGGGTCTTGGGTTCGGCCCCCTCCAGTGTCGCCGCGAGGACCTTGATACCGTCAATCTCCACGGCCTGAGACGCTAGATCGCTTCCGGCGCTGCTGGCAAGCTTCGCCTTCAGGCGCTCGACCTCCTTCTCCAGCGCCTTCATACGCTCGAGAAGCTGCGTGATCTTGTCACCCACAACATCCCGATCAACGCGGAGCAGCTTCTGAACATTTGCAAGTTGCTCATCCGTCTCCTCCGTCCAATCTAATGCCCCTTCTCCGGTCACGGCCTCGATGCGCCGGATCCCCGCGGCAATGCCCGTCTCCGAGGTGATTTTGAAAAAACCGATGTCCCCGGCCCGTCGCACATGCGTGCCACCGCAAAGCTCGGTCGAGAAATCAGTAATAGAAAGAACCCTGACGTTGTCTGCGTATTTCTCGCCAAAGAGCGACATGGCGCCGGACTCGAGCGCCTTATCAAGTGGCATGACATTTGTGACGACCTCGCTGTTTGCAAGTATCTGGGAATTTACCATGCGCTCGATCGCCTTCAGCTCAGAGGGCTCAACGGGTTCAGGATGTGAAAAATCAAAGCGCAGTCGATCCGGCGCAACAAGGGAGCCCTTCTGTATGACCGACTCACCCAACACTTTACGCAATGCGGCATGAACAAGATGCGTCGCCGTGTGGTTGCGTACCGTATTTCGGCGGGTGCGTCCATCGACCTTGGCAGTCAGTTTCTGCCCGATGCGAAGGGTCCCGCGTGCAAGCACACCAATGTGCACGTGGGCGTCTCCCTGCTTCTGCGTATCACTCACTTCAAAGAGTACCTCTTCGCCTTGCAGTGTCCCGCGATCACCTACCTGCCCGCCAGCCTCAGCGTAAAAGGGTGTGCGCTCCAGCACCACGCCACCGGTTTGTCCAGTGCTAAGCTCATTCACGGGCTCACCATCGTAATAGAGCGCTAGCACCTTGCCCGCCTCTTCCAATGTCTCGTAACCACAGAACTCTGTTGAAAGCCCGGTCTCC
The DNA here is from genome assembly GCA_027296625.1 of Gammaproteobacteria bacterium. Lineage (NCBI taxonomy): Bacteria > Pseudomonadati > Pseudomonadota > Gammaproteobacteria > Gammaproteobacteria bacterium. The sequence continues at coordinate 3,968 of JAPUIX010000104.1, forward strand.
GGTACATTGCTGAGGTCCATTTCAAACTTTGAAGCAGCGCGAGCCCGATCGCGTTGTTCCGCCATGGCCGCTTCAAATCCTTCCATCTCAAGCGTCAACCCACGCTCCCTGGCAATGTCCGCGGTGAGGTCAACGGGAAACCCGTAGGTATCATAGAGCTTAAATACTTCCTTGCCGGAAATGACTTTATCCGAAAGTTTACTGATAACCTCTTCAAGCAGTTTCATGCCCTGATCAAGCGTCTCGGCAAAGCGCTCCTCTTCTTGCTTAAGCACATGCTCGACTCGTTCGGCATTCTTCGCGAGCTCCGGATACGCTGTCCCCATCTCGCGATCCAGCGGTGCAACCAACTTGTAGAGGAACGGCTCAGCAAGGCCCAGCTTGTAACCGTGGCGGATGGCGCGGCGGATGATCCGTCGCAACACATAACCTCGTCCTTCATTGGACGGCACAACACCGTCAACAACCAGAAAGGCACAGGAACGTATGTGGTCCGCGATGACCTGAAGCGATGTTTTATTCAGATCGCCGCCACCTGCAATCTCCGATATGGCATGGATAAGACTTCGGAAGATGTCAATATCGTAATTGCTATGCACACCTTGCATCACGGCAGCGATGCGCTCAAGCCCCATGCCGGTGTCTACAGAAGGATGCGGAATCGGATCTAATTTGCCATTCGCGTCCCTGTTATATTGCGTAAAGACGAGATTCCAGATCTCTACATAGCGATCGCCCTCATGGCCTGAAACGCTGGGCGGATTCCCCGGTATCCCTTCGCCATGATCGTAGAAGATCTCGGTGCAGGGGCCACAGGGTCCCATATCACCCATGGACCAGAAATTATTCGCTGCCCCACAACGCGCGAACTGTGCCGGGTCTACACCGACTTCCTTAAGCCAGATGTCCGCGGCTTCATCATCATTCTCAAAAACTGTAATCCACAGTCTATCCGCGCTGACACCCAAGACCTCCGTGAGAAATTCCCAGGAATAACCGATGGCTTCATGCTTGAAATAATCGCCGAAACTGAAATTACCGAGCATTTCAAAGAACGTGTGGTGGCGCGCCGTATATCCCACGTTCTCCAGGTCATTGTGCTTGCCCCCGACACGAACACAGCGTTGACTAGAAGCAGCCCGTTTGTAGGGTCGCTCATCGAGACCTAAAAAAACGTCCTTGAACTGAATCATGCCCGCATTGGTAAACAAAAGCGTGGGGTCGTTCGCCGGAACCAAGGAGCTGCTTGGGACGATCTCATGTCCCTTGTCGCGGAAGTACCCGAGAAATGCGTTGCGTATCTCTGCGCTGCTTTCCATAACTAATGACACGCAGGATTCATTACATGGCGGATCTGTTCGCTCGTGAACCCGCGGTATTGAAGAAAACGTGACTGTCGTGCTCGTTCGCGATAATCAGACGGTAGCTCACTTCCAAAACGCTTCTGTCTGACGACAGCGGCGCGCTCATGCCACGCCAGCTCATTTAAATCAATGTAAGTCGCGAGGAGATTGTCGCTGATGCCGCGTTGTCGCAGTTCCTGAGCGATTCGACATGGACCATATCCTTTGTCCGTACGATGATGCACGAACGCTTCAATGAAGCGTTCGTCACTCTGGAGTTGCTCTGCCTCGAGTTGATCCAGTACAGTGCGAACCGCCTGAGCCTCATAGCCTCGCGCATCCAATTTTCGCTGCAATTCCGTTTTGCTGTGCTCACGCTTAGCCAACAGCGCGAGCGCCCGTTGCCGGATCTCCTTGGGCGCTTCCGTCAGGCTTCAGCCTCCTCGGCTTCAGCCTCCTCGGCGACAGCCTCTGGGATCACATCTGGGAGGGCTTTTTTGCGTATTTCGCTTTCGATGTTACGGACAGTGTCAGGGCGTTCCTTCAGGAAGTTGCGAACATTGTCCTTGCCCTGGCCTATACGCTCTCCTTGATAGCTGTACCAAGCCCCCGTCTTCTCGATGAGTCCGTGCTTTACACCCAGATCAATGATCTCACCCTCTCTGGAAATGCCTTCACCGTAAAGGATATCGAAGTGCGCTTCCTTAAACGGTGGCGCGACCTTGTTTTTAACCACCTTCACGCGGGTCTCGTTGCCGATGACCTCATCAGCACGCTTGATGGCGCCAATTCGTCGGATGTCCAGCCGAACCGATGCGTAGAACTTGAGCGCATTGCCTCCAGAAGTTGTCTCCGGGTTGCCGAACATGACACCGATCTTAATGCGGATCTGATTGATAAACATCACCAGCGTGTTAGAGCGGTTGATATTGGCAGCTAACTTGCGTAGGGCCTGGGACATCAGTCGGGCCTGAAGGCCAACGTGGCTATCGCCCATTTCGCCCTCGATCTCGGCCTTCGGCGTGAGCGCGGCAACCGAATCGATGACCAACACATCCACGGCCCCGGAACGGACCAGCATATCCGTGATCTCCAGCGCCTGCTCGCCGGTATCGGGTTGGGAGACGAGCAGGTCTTCAACGTTGACGCCAAGTTTCTCAGTATACTTGGGATCCATTGCATGCTCGGCGTCTATAAACGCTGCCGTGCCGCCCAGTTTTTGCGCCTCGGCTACCACATGGAGCGCCAGCGTCGTCTTACCTGACGCTTCAGGCCCATATACTTCGACGACGCGCCCGCGGGGTACACCACCCACACCAAGCGCAATGTCGAGTCCAAGCGATCCGGTGGGGATGGTTTTCACATCGCGGACGATACCAGCATCACTCATGCGCATCACTGATCCCTTACCGAACTGCTTCTCGATTTGGCCAAGTGCAATACTAAGGGCCTGTTTCTTCTTTTCGCCCATTGATTCTCTCATCACTGATTCTCTCACCACAGTCTCGTCTGAATGGCGTTCAGATTATCCCACAGATTTCCTCGCAGCGCCTAGCACCGCCGAATAATAGCGAACCGCGATGGCCGACGACCCAGCGATCTGTCAAACCGACCCTACGACAGGGGCCAGGTCTTCAAGATCGTGTACTGGGCGCCATCAGAACGGGTCACCGACTCAACCAGCGAGAAGGACCTGACCTGCCACGCAACAGGGTCGGGTGGATCCGCGCGCACGGCACGCCTGGCTTTCCGTGCGATGGTGACGTGCGCATGGAAAGGACGCTTATCCAGCGCGATGCCGCACCCCGACACCCCCGCATAAAGGTTCCCAGCAAGGGCCGCCAGGGCATCCGGCACCACGGGGGCGCCAATCCAGACCACCCGCGGTCCTCGCCACCAGCCAATCTGATCCAGCGCTAAAACGAACGCATGACCTGCCACTGAATCGGCTGCCCGTTCAGCGCAGGCACGGCGCTCAGCATCCATAGGACCCAGAAAGAGCAGCGTGATATGGAAATTCTCCCGGGCGACAAGCCGACCAGCTTGTCGGGGCAAGCATCCCGCGATCGCACCGATCTCGCGTCTCACCGCATCGTCCGGCCACAGGGCAAAGAAGAGTCGTTGCAATGGGGTCCGTGCCCCCCTTGACCCGCTTGTCATGTTCCATTATTCCAGCATGTCCGAGAGGCCTTGCAGCGCCGCCATGACCGCCTGGCGCCGTATCGCGCCTCGGTCACCCGAAAACTGCAACCGGGCGGCGCGTGTTTGCCCATCATGCACCGCCCAGGCCAACCAGACGGTGCCGACCGGCTTATCCGGTACACCACCCTCAGGTCCTGCAATGCCGGTCACGGCCACGCTGATATGGGCACGGCTATGCCTGAGCGCACCTTCCGCCATTTCTGAGACCACCTCCTCGCTGACTGCGCCGTAGCGCTCAAGCGTCTCGGCACGCACATCCGAGAGTTCCTTTTTGGCTTCGTTTGAATAGGTCACATAACCGCGTTCAAACCATTCGGAGCTTCCCGGGATGGAGGTGATGGCCTGTGATAACCCGCCTCCTGTACAGGACTCGGCTGTGACCAGCATCATATTGTGGGTCACTAACAGCTTGCCCACTCGCGCAGCCATTACACCACAGGCATCCTGAGACAAATCCCTACCCTCTGGTAAGTCACAAGCTTAACAATCGTTGAACGCACTACGCTCTTCTTACGCTGAAGAACGCCGACAGCAGATCTCCGCACGCATCACCCATGACGCCGCTCTCCACCATTACGCGATGATTAAGTCGGTCTGTGCCGAGGACGTCGAACACGCTTCCGGCTGCCCCGCCCTTCGGGTCCATGGCACCGAAGGCAACACGTGCAACACGTGCGTTTATCAGCGCACCGGCGCACATGACGCAGGGCTCGAGCGTGACATATAAGGTTGAATTGGGCAGACGATAGTTACCCGTTCGCTCTGCCGCCTCTCTGAGTGCCAGGATCTCTGCATGTGCACTTGGGTCGGAGTTTGAGATGGGGCAGTTCCATCCCTCGCCGATGCATTCACCGTCTTGTACCAGCACGGCGCCCACCGGAACCTCGCCAGCCGCCTCGGCCCGCCGTGCCAATTCCAATGCACGCTGCATCCATTGCTTATCGTCGCTCATTCCCACTCGATCGTCGCGGGGGGTTTGTCGGAGATATCGTAGGTCACCCTAGAGATACCTTGCACCTCATTAATGATCCGGCTGCTTACGGTGTCCAGGAAATCATACGGCAGATGTGCCCAGCGTGCAGTCATAAAGTCAACGGTTTCGACCGCACGCAAGGCGATCACGTAATCGTATTCACGACTGTCACCTTTAACGCCTACCGACTTGACGGGAAGGAAAACGGCAAACGCCTGACTCACCTTATTATAAAGATCGGCTTTTTTAAGTTCCTCAAGATAGATGGCGTCTGCCCGGCGCAAAATGTCCGCATATTCCTTGCGCACTTCTCCAAGTATTCGAACGCCAAGCCCAGGTCCGGGGAATGGATGCCGAAACACCATGTCATACGGCAGGCCGAGTTCCACACCGAGTTTTCGTACCTCATCTTTGAAAAGCTCGCGCAGCGGTTCGACGAGTTCCAGTTGCATCTCTTCCGGTAAACCCGCCACGTTGTGGTGCGATTTGATCACATGGGCCTTGCCGGTCTTGGCCGCTGCAGACTCGATGACGTCGGGATAGATCGTACCCTGCGCAAGCCACTGCACGTCTGTGACTTTGACCGCTTCCTCTTCAAAGATCTTAATGAACAACCCGCCGATAATCTTGCGTTTCTCTTCCGGATCATCCACACCCCGAAGTGCGTCCAAGAACCGCGGTTCCGCGTCCACGCGATTCACCCGAACACCCATGTGCTCGGCAAACGTCGCCATGACCTGATCGGCCTCGTGTAGCCGCAGCAACCCGTTGTCGACGAACACACAGGTCAGCTGATCGCCAATCGCCCGATGTAGTAATGCTGCGACCACCGAGGAGTCCACACCCCCGGAGAGCGCAAGCAGAACCTTCTCCTCACCAACCTGTTCACGAACCCGCCGCACACTGTCTTCAATGATGTGCTCGGTCGTCCAGAGTGAATCACAACCACAGATGTCATGGATGAAGCACTGCAGGATGCGCGCACCCTGGTGCGTATGCGTGACCTCGGGGTGAAACTGCAGCCCGTAGAAGCGGCGGCTTTCATCGGCCATGCCGGCATTCGGGGCATTGTCGGTCGAGGCAATGACCTGGAAGCCTTCGGGCAAACGCGTGACCCGATCGCCGTGACTCATCCACACATCCAGAAGACCGGCGCCATTCTCTGCCGTGTGATCCTGAATATCCTCCAAGAGCTTGGACGTACCGCGCGCTTGCACCTGCGCGTAGCCGAATTCACGTAGGTGCGAGGTCTCGACCTCACCGCCTAGCTGGGCAGCCATCGTTTGCATCCCATAACAGATCCCGAGTACAGGAACGCCCAGCTCAAAAACAACCTGGGGCGCCTTGACCTCTTGGGCTACCGTGACCGACTCCGGCCCACCCGAGAGAATGATGCCCTTGGGCTGGTATTCACGGATGGCATCGGCATCCATGTCGAACGGATGGATCTCGCTATAGACGCCGGCTTCACGCACGCGGCGGGCGATCAGCTGAATAGTTTGCGAGCCAAAATCGAGGATCAAAATTCGTTGAGCGTGGATATCACTCATGACAGGATAACACTCGATACACACACAGCGACCACAGGCTTTAAAAGCGAAAAGCGCGGCGCCCTGCGTTTAAACACTATGCTGTTCTAAGTGTCAGGGATCGCGCGAGTCAACACGATAGTTGGGTGCTTCCTTGGTAATGGTGACATCGTGCACATGGCTTTCTCGCATCCCGGCGTAGCTGATGCGCACGAATGTTGGCTTGGTTCGCATCTCCTCAAGGTTTTGACACCCGGTATAGCCCATCGCGGCCCTGAGACCCCCAAGCAGTTGACGGATGATCGCGGAAAGGTTTCCTTTATATGGCACGCGTCCCTCGATGCCCTCCGGCACCAGTTTTTCAATCTCCCCGCTTTCCTGGAAGTAACGGTCCGACGAACCATGCTCCTGCGACATGGCACCCACCGATCCCATGCCACGGTAGGACTTGTAAGATCGCCCCTGATAGAGCTCCACTTCCCCAGGTGCCTCTTCCGTGCCGGCGAAAAGGCTGCCGATCATCACTGAATAGGCACCGGCCACGATGGCCTTGGCGATATCACCCGGATGGCGGATGCCGCCGTCCGAGATCACAGGCAGGCCGCTCTTGGCCATGGCAGTCGCTACGTCGGCCACGGCCGTGATCTGGGGTACGCCGACGCCGGTGACCACACGCGTGGTGCAGATGGATCCGGGACCGAGGCCGACCTTTACCGCATCCGCCCCTGCCTTGAGCAGGGCCGTTGCCCCGTCCGCCGTGGCCACGTTGCCGCCAATGACCTGGGCTTCCGGGTGGTGCTTCTTGATCCAGCGCACCGTCTCGAGCACGCTCTCGGAGTGGCCGTGGGCCGTATCCACTACGACCACGTCGACACCCGCGTCCACGAGTGCGGCAACCCGCTCGTGTGTCCCGGGTCCTGTGCCCACTGCGGCGCCCACGCGGAGCCGTTCCTGTTCATCTTTGCAGGCATTGGGATATTCGCTGGCCTTCTGGATATCCTTGACCGTAATAAGGCCCCGTAGCTGAAATTTGTCGTTCACCACCAATACCTTCTCGATGCGGTGCTTATGCAAAAGGGCGACAACCTCATCGCTGCTGGCGCCCTCCTCGACCGTGACCAGCCGCTCCTTCGGGGTCATCGTGCTATGAACTGGCTGATCGTAACGCGTCTCAAACCGCAGATCCCGGCCCGTTACGATCCCGACCAGATCTTCGCCTTCCACGACCGGGACCCCGGAAATATTGTGGGAACGCGTGATATCCAGCACTTCCCTGATGCTCGTCTCAGGGCTGACCGTGATCGGATCCTTAATAACGCCGCTTTCGAACTTCTTTACCAGGCGCACATGCCGCGCCTGCTCCCCAGCGTGCATGTTCTTGTGAATGATACCGATGCCGCCCTCCTGCGCGAGCGTGATGGCCAGGCGCGCCTCGGTGACAGTATCCATGGCAGCGGAAGCAATGGGCATATTGAGGCGAATATCCCGGGTAAGCTGCGTTTCCACGTGCGCCTCGTGCGGCAACACCTGCGAGTACGCCGGGACAAGGAGCACATCATCGAAGGTGAGGGCCTCTTTTGAAACGCGCATAGCAAGAATCGAGAATCGCGGACGGTAAAATAGCCAGTTATTCTAATTGCAACGGGCGGATGGGTAAACGCCGAATACCGCTCACCGGCACCCGACCGCTCTGCGGCGTCGGTCAAATTGCAGTAAAGCGTTTGGGTTAATGCGCGTAGCGCAAGCGATAGTAGCGCCGCAACAGCCAGAAGGCGAAGAGCGGTGCACAGACAAACGCGGCAACCAGAAATGGCAACAGCAAACCAAGCCAGGCGATGGGCCCGACTGAATAGAGCACATCATCGAGATCATAGAGCGCATGGGCCGCTGCAATGTCTGGTTCATCCTCGTCCTGGACTTCCTTGATCTTTTCCCTGACCCAGAAAATCGCCACAATGGCAAAGCCGGTACCGATGCCAAGGGGAATTGCCCACGCGCCCAGCACGCTGTCACGCAGACCGAACCCGACGCCGACGAACAGTAACGCCGTCACGCTCAAATCACACGCCAGATCGTACTGATGGCCCCACTCGCTTCTCTGACCAGTAAGTCGGGCTAATTCGCCGTCGGCGCGATCCAGGAACGTTGAGAACAGAAACAACAGGCCACCCCAGAAGACCCACCCCGGCGTACCGACGGCAAAGGCCGCTGCGGCACCCACACCGGTCAAAAGACGAAGCGTGGTGAGGTGATTCGGCGTAATGCGTGTGCCGACAAGCGGACGCACCGTCTGTCGTGCGATTCGGTGGCTCCAGGTATTCCAGCTCATGAGCACATCATTATAGCCTAGAACCGCGCTTTAGCGAATTTTGGCCAAAAACACCCACTTTGAGACGTGTTGGTTATATACGCGCGCTATCGCGTATGATCTCGCCATGTTGGATCCCCAGGACTTAAGCCGTGAAGGGCAAACGACCCGCGAGATCTACACGGTCACGCGGCTGAATCGTGAAGCCAAGGCTATCCTGGAGGGGAGCTTTCCGATGATCTGGATTGATGGGGAACTCTCCAACATTGCACGTCCCGCGTCCGGTCATATCTATTTCACCCTGAAAGACGAGAACTCACAGGTTCGCTGCGCAATGTTCCGGACCTGGAACCGGCTGCTCGAGTTCACCCCGGATAATGGCATGCAGGTGCTGCTCCGCGCACGGGTCGGCCTCTATGAAGGACGGGGTGAATTTCAGATCGTCGTCGAACACATGGAACCGTCCGGCGACGGAGCCTTAAGGCGAGCCTTTGAGGAACTCAAGCAACGACTTTTCAAAGAAGGTTTGTTCGAGGAGAAACACAAACTTCCGCTGCCGATGGTGCCCGAATGCCTAGGCGTCATTACCTCTCCGACGGGTGCTGCGATCCGTGACATCTTGAGCATCCTGAAGCGCCGCTTTCCGGCAATCCCCATCATCATCTATCCGGTACCGGTGCAGGGAAGAGATGCGGCCCCACAGATCGCAAAAGCCATTGGACGCGTGGAGCTTGAGGCACAATGCAACGTCGTGATCCTCGCGAGAGGCGGCGGTTCACTCGAAGACCTTTGGGCCTTCAACGAGGAGATGCTCGCCCGAGCCATCTACGCCTGTAAAGTCCCTATCGTCACCGGCATCGGCCACGAGATCGACTTCACCATCGCCGATTTTGTCGCGGATGTGCGCGCCCCCACCCCGTCGGCGAGTGCCGAGCTTGTAAGTCCCGATCAGTGGCAGGTCAATGAAACGCTCACGCGAATGGAATTCCGCCTGCAGCGCTACATGCAGGCGCTATTACGGGAGCGGCGCCAGGCACTGGGGCATCTCACCAAGCGTATGCCCCATCCCGTCAAGCGGCTTCACGACATTGCACAGCGGGTAGATGATCTTGCTCAGCGCTATGGGCTTGCCATGCAGACAGCATGGCGAGCGAAGCTTGCCGCGCTCCGTGAGTTGTCCGCACACCTGCAACGCCAGAACCCTATGCAAACGCTGAAGATGCACGGGCAACGTTGTGCCCATTATGAAGACCGCCTGAGACGAATGATGGTGCACACATTGCAAGCGCTGACTGTCGAACTCAATAACATGCGGCATGCGCTCGAGACAGTGAGCCCCCTGGCAACGCTTGACCGCGGCTATGCGATCGTCACAAGGCTGCCTGACGGAGCCGTGGTGCGAGATGCCAAAGCGCTCAAAAAAGGTAAGCGCGTGCGTGCGCGCTTTGCGAAAGGCCATGCCCATGCGACGGTGGACGAACTCTTTGACGAGTAGTGGTGTGATGCGACGGACGGCGATCATCGCTCTCGTGATCTTGACGAGTGGCACAAGCCACGCACAAACCCTGCCGCATGCCGAGTCTGTACCGGGCGGCATCGCCGTTATTGCACTTGACGTGAATGAGAAGCCCGTGGCCTATTATCGCGGACGCCGCGCGATGGTTATCGAGGCCAACGGCACCTGGCATGCCGTCTTGGGGATCCCGTTAAGTGCGACACCAGGCACCCACAAGCTCAAGGTAAAGACACCAAAAAAGGAGTCCACCCACGCGTTTGAGGTGAAGGATAAGGAGTACGCCATCCAACACATTACGATCACGGACGATCGCAAGGTGAACCCCACGCCGGAGGATCTCAAACGGATCGCGCGCGAGAAGACCTTAATCCGGGAAGCCTTGGCCCACTGGCGGGACACCAACGATGTCGCCCTGGTGCTCGCCCTGCCGGTGGACGGTCCCATCAGCAGCCCATTCGGGTTACGGCGTGTCCTGAACGATCAACCCCGCAAACCCCATAGCGGTTTGGATATTGCCGCCGCACGCGGAACGCCCGTGGAGGCCGCCGCATCGGGTCGGGTGATCCGCACTGGGGATTATTTCTTCAACGGCAACACGGTGTTCATCGACCACGGCCAGGGGCTCGTGACCATGTATTGCCACCTGGATAGTGTGACTGTCGCCCCAGGACAGGAAATCGGTCAGGGGGAGATCATCGGCCAGGTGGGTATGACTGGTCGGGTCACCGGCGCGCACCTTCACTGGGGCGTGATCCTGAATCAGAGCTCGGTAGATCCAGGGCTGTTCTTGGATCAGTAACCCAGCCAGTTGCGAAGCCGATACCACCACTGGCCGATGGACTCATGGAGCGCATCCCGGCTCTGGGCGAGCGATCCGGCATCGGGCAGCCAGTCAAGCACCGGGTGCGGTGGTCTGTCTTGCGCTGCAAACATCGTGGGGGCGGGCGTGACGGTAAAGCCGACCACTTCGAACGCCTCCACGGCCCGGGGCATGTGGATCGCATGGGTCACCAGATAAACATGCTCCACCCCGGCGTCTTCCAGGATCGCGCGGCTCTTGATGGCGTTCTCCCGGGTATTGCGGCTCTCTCCTTCTTGCCATTTCGCTTCCGCGCGAAATATGTCACGCAAGGCATCGTTCATCAGCCGCGCCTCTGACTGATCGTCATCATCCAGGTTACCGCCGGTCACGAGAATGGGGAGCCCCGTTTTCTTCTTGAGATACACCGCATAGCGCAAACGCTCCAAGGCGTCGGTGCCCACGGTATCCCCACCGTACTCCGGCGCGTCAGAATAGCGCCCGCCGCCGAGCACCACGATGGCTTGGGGTCCCCCCGCTGCTTCGAGGACCTGGGGAAGAGCCGGATAGGTCTCAAGACTGGACACCAAGGGTCGGCTGATGGCAGAGATACTCAATATATATAAGGTAAGGACAGAGAGGACGACCAGCACCGTACCCAAGAGCGGCCGTCGCCCGGAGATCAGAAATCCCAAGAGAACCACCAGGATAATGACGCCCGGCGGCAGGATGAGCGCCTTGATGCCAGCAAGTAGGAGCGGCTCCATGTATCAGGCTACCGACTGACCGAGGGATTCGCCCATCGCCTGACGGTCGGCATGATAGGACGAGCGCACCATCGGGCCGCTGGCGACATTCGCAAAACCGAGTCCCCGGGCATACTCGCCGAGATGATCAAACTCTTCGGGGGTAACGAAACGCTCAACTCCGAGATGATACCGGCTCGGCTGCAGATACTGGCCCACGGTCAACATGTCACACCCATGAGTGCGAAGATCGCGGAGCACTGCTTGCACCTCTTCCATTTGTTCCCCCAAACCGAGCATCAAACCCGACTTCGTCGGCACAGCCGGGTAACGCTCCCCAAAGCGCTGCAATAACTTCAGAGACCACCCATAGTCACCGCCCGGGCGCACCTTTTTATATAGGCGCGGCACCGTCTCCAGATTGTGGTTAAAGACATCGGGTGGCGCTTGCCAGATCCTTTCCAGGGCCACATCCATACGAGCGCGAAAGTCGGGGACCAGGATCTCCACGCGGATCCCGGGGACCCTTGCGCGCACCGCACGAACGCACTCCGCAAAGTGACCGGCACCGCCGTCTCGAAGGTCATCCCGGTCCACGGAGGTGATCACCACGTAGTTCAATCCCATCCGCGCCACGGCCTCTGCCAGGTGCCGGGGCTCTTCCGGGTCCAGGGGTTCGGGGCGGCCATGGGCCACATCGCAAAAAGGACAGCGACGCGTGCACAGATCCCCCATGATCATGAAGGTGGCGGTGCCGTGCCCAAAACATTCACCCAGGTTCGGGCAAGCCGCCTCCTCGCATACGGTGTGCAGATTGTGCTGGCGAAGGAGCGCCTTCAGTCGGAGCACGTTCGGCGCAACCGGCGCCTTGGCGCGGATCCACGGGGGCTTGCGTGGTAGCGGTCCCTCCATTGGGATCACCTTGATGGGAATGCGCGAGGTTTTCTCCGCACCACGCTGCGCCCGGGTTGGCCGACGTCGCCCACCATCGCGCGGCTTTGAGGCCACCCCGCTCACCGCACTAACCGATGCATCATGCCCATTGACATCCAAATTTTTCAAAAGGTAGGGCAGGAACGACCGGCCCGCCGTATCAACCCCACCACGAAATCCATAATCACTCAATTGCGTGACTTTGAGTCCCGGGAAACCGCACGGGTTGATGCGATCAAACGGGCTCAAGTCCATTGCCACGTTCAACGCAAGACCATGGTAGCTGCACCCTCCTTTGACACGAAGACCTAGGGCAGCGATCTTCCGCTCATTGACATAGACACCCGGTGCGCCCGCACGTTCACTGGCCTGTATGTTTTGTGCTGACAGAAAATCGATCACCGATTGCTCAAGCAGGCTCACCAGCTGCTTCACGCCCCAACCGGCACGCTTGAGATCCAGCAGCACATAGACAACGAGCTGACCGGGGCCATGATAGGTCACTTGCCCGCCGCGATCGGAATGGACGAGGGGAATATCTCCCGGATCCAGCACGTGTTCTTCCTTGCCGGAAAGCCCCAGAGTGAAGACGCCCGGGTGCTCGAGGAGCCAGATCTCATCGGGGGTTTTCCCCATTCGCGCCACGGTGAACCGGCGCATCGCCTCAAACGTCGCCTCGTACGGGGCCAATCCGAGTTCTCGAATGACGGGGATCATGGAACCGGCGTCCCCTAAAGAAGTATCAAGACCCGTTCCTGCGCGTGAAGCGCCCGATAGATGGTATCGACCTGCTCCCGGTTTTCGGCATCGACGGTCACGGTCACAGAGACATACTTGCCGCCCCGGCTCAGCCGGGAAGTCACGGCGCCCTCTTTGATGTCCAGCGCATGCCGGCGAACGATCTCCACCACCAGAAGATCGAAATCGTCCTCGGCAAGGCCCATGGCCTTGATGGGGAACTGACACGGGAATGTCAGCGGTGATTCTTCACTCAGCTGCAGCTGTTCGAACATGGCATGAATCGGGATAGTCCGATCCTTATATATATACTCATCATAGCGTCTGGGGAGGTCAATGCCCAATCCGCACGCGCCAAATCCGCTGTTTTTAAATGATCAATGAGATCAATTTGATGGCGGAAAATCGCCTCAAAGTGCCGCATACATTCTCGTATCCTGGTGCTACAATCGCGGCTGAGATAATCCTGCGGCACGTCCGTGCCAGGGGCTAAGATTAGGTGGCCCAGACCAGCCCGAAACGAGGGGCCAGACGGGTACGAGGTCACAATTACCAGGGCTCTCAGCCCACATCCATGGGGGGTTCACAACATGAGCGTATCAGGTCATCTGAGTAACAAGGATACGTGGCTACGGGGACTGTTTATCCTGATCTTCGCTGTCATCTACTACGTCGCTGCGTTCGTTGTCTGCGTCGTCGTGATATTCCAGTTCATCACAAAGCTTTTTACCGGCAAGGTGAATCGGGAAACGACGGTACTGGGCCAGAGTCTCAGCACCTTTATCTATCAGATTCTTCTTTTTGTGACCTTCAAATCGGATCAGAAGCCGTATCCCTTTTCTCCCTGGCCGAAGGCTGCGCCTCAATCTTCCGCCGCCGCTCCAGCAAGGAAAAAGACGACAAAGAAGAAAAAATAAAAAGGTTTTGATGCGGGGTTCCGCCCCCACACGACGGGATTATTTGTAGCGGGTTCCCGCACCCGCAGAAGGGTAACTTTCCTTAGCGACAAGAGGAAGGGCCTTGCGGCCCTCCCTATTTTAGGTCCGCAAGGTGGAACGTAGCATCCAGGCACTCTTCTCATGAGCCTGCGTACGTTGTACTAAGAGGTCTACAGTTGCGTTGTCACCGATCTCCTCCGCGATCGTAATCACATCGCGCAACGTCCGAACGATCGCCTCGTTACCCTCGGCGAGGATGCGTACCATCTCTTCCGCGCTCGGCACGTCGGTGACCTGGTCGATCGAACTTAGACGCGCGAATTCCGCGTAGGTCCCCGGGGCCGGATGTCCGATGGCGCGGATGCGCTCCGCGATTCCGTCCACTGCTGCGGCTAGCTCCGTGTACTGCTGCTCGAAGAGGCCATGCAGTGCGAAGAAGTGCGGCCCGGTTACATTCCAGTGAAAGTTCTGTGTCTGAAGATAGAGCGTATAGGTGTCCGCCAGGACGCGGGATAACGCCTCGGCGACGGCGGCGCGCTTCGAATTAGGTAGTCCGCTGCCGGTACTCCGCTCAGTCTTGCTCGCAGTGATGGTGGTTGTCATGACGTTCTCCTCAAGTTTTTCTTGCGAATTGGGCTTGCGACAGTAAAGATAAAGGAGCCCAAACCATTAATCCAATCAATTATGTTTATACGTATAATAGATGTTGTCTATCAGCCGTTGATTATCGCGCGTATCCAAGCTGGACCGTTTTAGAGCTGATACGCTCATGACCAGCGGACGATAAGGAGTGAGCCCCATGTTTTTATTATGGCTTGGTCTTGCATTATGGTGCGCTGTCCATTTGACGCCCGCTCTGGCACCCCGCTTCAGGACGCGCCTCACCGATAACCTTGGTGAGAGGATCTACAAATCACTCTTCGCTATTCTTAGTATCGCAGCGATCGTGCTGATGGTTTATGGTTGGAAGGCACTTGAACCTGGCCTCGTCGTTGCACCCCCCACTGTAGCAAGACCGGTCGCAGGCGTGCTGGTATTAATTGCCCTGATTTTGTTTGTCGCGCCCTACCTTAAAACGAATATAAAGCGAGTGCTTCGCCATCCTCAGCTGACAGGCGTTGTGCTTTGGAGCATTGCACATCTCTTCGCAAACGGCGACGTGCGCAGCATCATTCTCTTTGGCGTTCTGGGGCTTTGGGCGATCGCCGAAATGATCCTTATTAATCGGCGTGACGTGGCTTGGGCAAAGCCTGATCGTGTTCCAGTTGCGAAGGACGTAATAACCGCAACTGTGGGTGTCGTGCTCTATGGCGGACTCTTATTCGCCCACCCGTATCTTTCAGGCGTTGCCATTATTGCTGCCCTATGAGAGCTATGAGAAGCGGGTTCCCGCACCCGAAGCCGAGGTACTTTGACGAGAATCCTCCATGGTTCTCGCCCTGCGGGCAGACTCCGTCTGCCCAAATTCGATCCTGTCGAATTTGTCTTGGGCGACAAGACAATTTTACCGGGAGCAAAATTGGACCGCGTTAGCAACCCCTACGGGGGCCGCGCTAGGGAATGTGCGGATCAAAGTACCAAAGAAACGCTTCCCGACGACTGAGTCCCTCCGCTCGTTTCTTCGCTGCGCTATGCTGCTTCTCTCGTAACCCAGGCATTACCTTCCCTGGCAAGCCCGTTCGGTGGGGTGGCGCTCCACTGGAGCCCCACCTCTTTCCGTCTCACCCCGCACTTCTTAACTCCCTCGGGCTCGCCCGACGGGCCTTCCATAACCCGGCGTGCTCGGGCGGTCTCCCACTATGAGACCAAATGGCAGACGGCGCTTTTCGACGTCATGATTGACAGGGCCAGTAATCTCGCCAATAATCCATTATAGTTCAATAAGTAATAAATCATAGTTCAACAAAATCTTGGGGACGTCCTGCTAACTAGTTGCTGGTGAAGAAGATGCGATCAAGCGGGCCGA
Source organism: Gammaproteobacteria bacterium (assembly GCA_027296625.1). NCBI lineage: Bacteria > Pseudomonadati > Pseudomonadota > Gammaproteobacteria > Gammaproteobacteria bacterium. The sequence goes on from JAPUIX010000104.1 coordinate 19,959, forward strand.
GGAATTACACGGTGTCCCCGATGGGGTGAGCCAATGAGACATCCTTGCAGCGCCGTGCTCGTCTTGATGATCATAGCGCTCCTATTTGCTAGAGGAACCTGGGCAGCGGGTAACGACCCCGAGACAGTCGCGGCAAGGAAGAACGAAGTTTCAGTATCTCCAAGCAGTTTGTTCGGATTGGGCAAGCAGGAGATCGCGCTCGCGGCGGGATACGGGTTCGGGCTCCCAGTTGGCGGGAGCAAAGGTACCGAGTCGGAAGACGTCCAGTATGCGTACCTGGCTCCCCGCTGGGGCATCGGCATCAGTAACCCCCTTGGAGGGAACGCCTGGTACCGGGGTAACTTTGAGCTGCTAGTGGAAGGGTCGTTCTTTTTCAACCACGAGCCCAGGAGTGGAACCGCTGCGGGGGGCGCCGCGATCTTCCGCTACAACTTTCTGGCCGGAGACACGTTCATTCCCTTTCTGGAAGCCGGGGCAGGGATCATTTCTCTGGATTTCGATCTCGACAACCAGGCGGACGGCTTAAATTTCACGACCCAGGGTGGGCTGGGCTTTCATTACTTCTTCTCAGAACGAACGGCATTGACCGGGGAATGGCGGTTCCTCCATATCTCGAATGCCAGCATCAACTCACCCAACGCCGGCATCAATACCAGTTTGTTCCTCGTCGGGGTGTCGTACTTCTTTAACTGACGGCGAGGAAAAAGACCAAAAAGAAGAAATAAAAGCGATTTTGATGCGGGGTTCCGCCCCTGCGCGACGGGTTCATTTTGACGATGGTCCATCCGTGGCCCTAGGGAAAAAAGGGGTCGGAGGGTGCTTGCTTCAGTTTTGTGGGCGGGTTCCCGCGGTCAATGAATTCGAGCGGTGCCCGCAAGGAAATGTACAACAACATCGACCCCGACTTGGACAGTGGCAACCACAAGGCCTGCGAGCGCTGCGCGCCAGGTGGTCTGGATCGTCACGCACAGAAAACCGTTTATCGTTGCGTAACTTAAGCCTAAACTAAAAAACGCCAAGGCCCACTTATCTCCTTCGAACACGAACCAAGAAAACCAGATCACTGGGAGCAGAATCAGAAAGGCCGCGAGAAAGCTGGCGGGGCGGGCCTCCTGCAAGCGCGTGCAATAACCCGGCCGCGACTGCGAGCCAGCCAGTTGCAATTACGATTCTTATCAGGGCCGCTTTGCCTTGATCAACGCCTTGGACCTCGGTCGGTGTTGTCAACGCGTAGACGACATACAACACCCAAAACACACCGATTCCCACAAGCCAGCGTTGCTTGGCGTCCCCCATCTAGAGCCAGCGCCGCACTTTGTTCTTATACAATAAATACTCGTTGCCAAATTTCCTCTCTAAATAACGTTCTTCGCGCGAAATCACACCCCACCACAGAAGCCAGGCGGAAACCGCTGCCAACACGATAAACCAGAGGCTATTTATCCAGATCCCAACACCCACTTGGAGCAGCACCATAGCGAGGTAAATCGGGTTACGGGAAAATCGGAATGGACCGCGCACGACTATTGCATCGGTCGGCTTGCTCGGCGGTATCGAAGCACCCCCCGATACCAACGTAAATACAGCCCACGAGAAAAAGCCAAACGCGATTGCAACGACGACAGGACCAATCGCCGCGGGAAATTCATTGGGTAGGAAACTAAGCGGGACAATCCACCGCAAGAGGAAACCCAGGATGAGCGCGACAGCGAGCAAAAGCGGCGGGTGAAACGCCACCCCTGCGTG
>JAPUIX010000105.1 GCA_027296625.1 Gammaproteobacteria bacterium
AGGTGGCGGTGCCGGGGGACCTGTTCCGGAAAATCCTGAGCCTGTTTGATGATCTGCGACCTAATACCCGCCTGCGCCCGGGCAAAATTTTTTCCCGAGACTGTCAGTTCTGACAGTTCCAACCACGATCTGATTCGGACAATAATCCAAACTCCTTGGAATCGGGCGATCGGATGACTACGGAAGGTATGCAGCTCCCTTGGTGGTGGACCAATGGTACGATTTCCACGAATTTGTATGTCAGTTGGGGAATGTCGGTTGAAGCCGAAGACGCGACGTCGCATCGCTTGTCCCCGCTTGCCCACAGGCTTATGCCATCTTTGATCTGCTACTCGAAACTGGGTATTTAGGTATGCTCATCTGGCCAGCTCCCACGAAATCTCAGAAGGGCATTCATTGGATAACCTTCCCATTGCCGAGGATGCTCCCCTTCGCATCCATTCTCCTCGCCGTACTGGTTCTCCTTGGCCTCACCGCACATGCAAAAGCCGATTTTGTGGAAGGGTGGCGCGCCTATCAGAGAGGTGAATATGCGATTGCGCTACAACTCTGGACAGAGCTGGCAGAGGACGGTGATCCTGTAGCGCAATACAACGTTGGAGTCATGTATGACGAGGGTGCCGGGGTCGACAGGGATGACGCCAAGGTTATCGCCTGGTGGAACAAGGCCGCCACTCAGGGCCATCAAATGGCACAGCATAACTTGGCACTGCTTTATATCGAGCGCGGAAGCCAGGAAGATTTTGGCAGAGCTGCAAACTGGCTAAAACGAGCCGCGGAAAACGGTTTCGTTCTATCTCAATACAGTCTTGCCAAGCAATTCGCCGCTGGGCTTGGAGTAGAAAAGGACAATGCGCGTGCCCTTACCTTATTCCTGAAGGCCGGAAATTCTGGGTTCGTGAAGGCGCAATACAACCTCGGAAAAATTTACCGTGACGGTATTGGAGTTGAGGTGAACCAAGAAGTTTCGGTGGCGTGGTTCAGGAAAGCGGCCCTTCAGGGTTACGCCAAAGCGCAGGAAAAAATTGCATCACGTCTCGCCAGCGGCGTCGGTGTGAAAAGCGATGTCATCGAGGCCCTCAAATGGTCAATCTTGGCCATCCGACAAGGTCGCACGACGGCGCAAAAAATCTTTGACGATCTTCGCAAAAACATGAACGCCAAACAGGTCGCCGAGGCGGAAAAACGCGCTCGAATATTTCGGCCACTTGTTGAAATTTACCAATGATATGAGCCTCGGCAAAGAACCTGCATTGGGCAGATTTGACAAATAGGAAAGGTAGATATGGCTGAATTAGAGACCAATGAGGGCGCGGCCGGGGTCACGGACACGGTCCCAGCCGACATTTTGGAGCAGATGTTTCGACTTGTGGATGATGGTGGCCCTGTCCTTTACGTGTTGCTTGTCATATCTGTTTTGGCGCTGACGTTGATGTTCGCAAAGCTCATCCAGTTCTGGATGCTTAGAGTGCATGCGCGAGGATTTATCAGTCCGGCCCTCCATGCCTGGCGTGACGGCCGGAACAGAGAAGCCCTGAGTATCCTTCGCGGTCAACGCAACCCCGTCGCCCGCGTTCTTGAGGTTGCTCTACGGGGATCGGCGGACGATGAACGTGGCGAGCTATTGATTAGGGAGGAGATCACCCGCGTTGCAAGTCTCCAACTAGACAATCTTCGGGGCGGCCTCAGGTCGCTTGCATTGGTTGCCACGATATGCCCCTTGATCGGCTTGCTGGGCACGGTTCTTGGGATGATCAACGCCTTCCGAGCGCTTCAAGAGGCCGGCAACAAAGTTGATCCCTCGATATTGTCCGGTGGAATATGGGTTGCGCTGCTAACCACGGCTGCCGGGTTGATTGTCGCAATACCGGCAGCCGTTGCACACAACTGGATGGAAGGTGTTGTCTATCATACCCAACGTGCGATGGAAGATGCCGTGACCCGAATATTCACCGCACAAATCACGCCATCTTCAGATGGCCTCCAGCGGGCCGAGTTGAGCACCGATGGTGTTCAACCCGCAGAGTGATTAGTGATGCAGTTTGGCCAGCAACGATCGACGGCGCGTTTGATTTCTCTGACGCCACTTATCGATGTGGTGTTCATATTGCTCATCTTCTTCATGCTAGCGTCGAGTTTTCTCGACTGGCGCTCTGTGGATCTCTCCGTTACCAGTGGCATGGGTACAGCCGAGTCCGCTGATCAAGCAATTCTGATTGACTTGCGAGCTGACGGTTCCATGACCGTTGGATCTAGCCCCGTCACGATACGCGCTCTCCCATCGGTCCTGAAAACAAAGTTGGCGGGAAATCCTGAGCAACGGGTCGTGATTCGCTCCGAACCCGGAGTGCCGCTTCAACGCGCTATCGACGCATTGGACCTCATTCGCGCGACCGGTGCGATCAACGTTTCACTCACGCGGACTCGCTGATCCATGCAATTGCCGCTCGGTCAAATGGAAGAAGAAGCGGATAACGTCTTACCGCTGATCAACGTCGTGTTCCTTTTACTGATTTTCTTTATCATGACCGGCGCATTAACTTCTGTCGATTTCTTCAATGTCGATCCGCCGAGCTCTTCCAGCGAACTTCCAGGTGCATTGGACGAGTCTGTCATCCTGGTCAGTGCCGATGGTAGGCTCGCGATTGACAACCAGGAGGTGGACGAGGTCGATCTGCAACTTGCGGTCTCGGACAAACTGGCCATGGGGGCGGGGCGTACATTTCGCATCAAGGCAGATGGCCGGGTAGATGCGTCACGTGTTGTCGAGGTGATGGAGTTGATTGAGGCTGTCGGTGTGAGGCGCGTCATGCTCCTCACACTGGAGACTGCGAATTGATTTTTCGGCGCCAGCAGCATTGGATGCTCGCCTTCTTGCTGGCGCTGATGGCTCATTCTGCCGTGTTCCTGTATTCGATCAGCCTACCGGGCGGCGAGCCGGTTTATCGCGGCGGTGGCAGATTCGATGATGGCTCCAAACCAACGCCGAATGCTAACGGCATATTCGTGCAGCTTGGAAATTCGGGAGAGAGCTACGGCGAGGTTTTCGACCAGGCTGCCCTGGAGGAGAAGGCTCCGCTGCAGTCGACCCGCGAATCTCTAGCCCAGGGGTTTGTGGCGAGCACCGGCCTTCCAGGTTCAGAAGCAGAGGAAGCGGAACCCACCGACCCCCCCGAGCTAACCAGTATACGCGTCTTGGAGAAGCCTAAGAGGACACCAGCGGACGAAGTAGGCCCAGCAACCAAAGAAACTATAGAAGCCGAAAAGCCGGAATCAGAATACGCCTCCGTACCAACTCCAAACCTCAAGCCGAAGCCACCCATACCATTACCGGAAATAGAAACTTTGGAACGCCGGCTTTCGGTGCAGGGGCCCCCAGAGGAGGAACCAGCCAAGACCTCCAGCACTAATGTTGGGCGCCAAGGCACAATGGCCGATGCAGAGAGTTCAACACAAAATACAGCATACGAAAGCAGCTTCGCCTTCGACACCCAAGGAGCACGAGATGGCACGGCATCCAGTAACCTGACTGGTGAAGTTCGCAAATATAACTACTACGATCAGGTCGTGCTCTATATTAAGCGATATGGAGCTTATCCGCGTGAGGCGGCGCCGTTCCTACTTGAAGACACAGTGGTGTTCAAATTTGCCATAAACCGGCAGGGCAAAGTTCTCTATTCTCATCTGGTCAAGCCTTCGACAACCCTCCTATTCAACCAGGCAATCAGGCGGATGATGAAACGCGCCTCGCCGGTCCCGCCAATACCACCCGAGATCACCAAAGATGAATTAACTTTCACCGTCCAAGTGCATTTCAGTCCGCGCCAACGACAATAGCAGCCCGCGGCTGTCTTCAATTCTCGAGTTCGTGCGAGCCGTACAGAAGGCCAACGGTGTGTTCTAATTTCTTACCGTCGTGCCGAACTGCTTGGGAAGGTCCGTGCCATGCTCAACGGCGGGTGCAATTGAGTGCCCCCACAAGAGGCAACGATCCCCATTTT
>JAPUIX010000106.1 GCA_027296625.1 Gammaproteobacteria bacterium
GGGCAGTTGGTATAAGAAGACGGGGATGATGCGTTCCGGATTTTTTCATTCCACAGTCCTTGGGTACACGGTCACTTTCTTGCGGAATTACGAGAAGGGGAAGAATTACTATGAATAAATCAGAATTGATCGATGCCATTGCGCAATCCGCTGACATTTCCAAGGCCGCTGCGGCCCGTGCGTTAGAGGCAGCGCTTGATACTATCACTGGGGCGTTAAAGAGGGGCGATCCGGTCACGCTCGTTGGTTTTGGAACCTTCAATGTGCGTCAGCGTGCCGCCCGTTCCGGTCGTAACCCCAGAACGGGCGAAACTATATTTATTAAGGCTTCAAAAAATCCCGCCTTTAAGGCTGGAAAAGCACTCAAGGATGCTATAAATCAATAGCAGTCAGTTTCCTTGGGTGCTTAGCTCAGTTGGGAGAGCGTCGCCCTTACAAGGCGAAGGTCGGGGGTTCAAGCCCCTCAGCACCCACCAACAGCCACCGGAGTGGTAGTTCAGTCGGTTAGAATACCGGCCTGTCAAGCCGGGGGTCGCGGGTTCGAGTCCCGTCCACTCCGCCAGGACTAACAGCGGGCGCGCCTTTGAAAGGCGCGCCCTTTTTTTCTCGGACAAGACGTCTTATAGACTCACATCATGCTTCAGAATATTCATGATTGGGCCAAAGGCTGGTTCGCTATAATCATTGTGGCGTTGATCTCCGTCCCGTTCGTTTTCTGGGGCATTAATTATTATTTTGGGGGAGGTGGTACTGTCGTTGTTGCGAAAGTGAACGACGAGGAACTGACCCTCAGGCAGTTTCAGTCAGCCTATCTTCAATATCGCCAACAAATGCAGGCGCTCTTAGGTGAACGCTTTAATGCCCTTTCAGACGATGTCCTCAAACAGGACGCACTGCGTCAATTGATCGACAGTGAATTGCTGATGCAAGCGGGACTGAAGGCTGGTTTGCGGATCAGCGATGAGCAAGTGCGAGAACGTATCAGGAACTTTGCTGCTTTTCAGCGTGATGGGGTTTTCACCGATGATCTCTACCAGCGAGGCTTGCGCAACCTAGGACTTACCCCTGCGCAATTTGAAGAACAGCTTCGCCGTGACATGGTGACTGAACAGTTGCGTCAAGGAATTACGGATACAGCGCTGGTTACAAAGTATGATGTTGATCAACTCACACGCATTAGTAACCAGACTCGTGATATTGCTTTTGCGATCATCTCTGCTGAGCCTGTTCGGGCCACCGTAGGAGTGTCTGAGGATGCAATCGAGCGGTACTACGAGGAGCACCTGAGCAGGTTTACGACGCCAGAACAGATCCGTATTGCCTATATTGACCTTTCGTTGGAAGAACTTGCAAAAGGTATCGACGTCGATGAGGATGAAGTGTTGGCTTACTACGATAGCCGTAAGACTGATTACGCTTTTGAAGAACAGCGAAGAGCAACCTATATCGTTGTGCAGGTGATGGAAGACGCGAGTGAGGATGAAGTGACCGTGGCGCGTAATAAGGCGACTGGTCTGCTTGATTTGGTGAGAGGGGGGGAATCCATTGAAACGATTACAGAAGAACATTCGGATGATCCTGGCCCTGCAATAGAGGCGGGAGAGCTCGGATTTTTTGGTCGAGGCGTGATGGATACCGCGTTTGAGGAAGCGGTATTCTCCATGCAACCCAATGAGATAAGTGACTTAGTCAGGACGCCGTTCGGGTTCCACATCATCGCCCTGGAAGAGATCAAGCCATCTCGCACATTAACTTTTGAAGAAGTGCGGGAGGAGGTCGTTCAGGAATATCGTCAAACCCAGGCTGAACATCAATTCTTCGCCGAGGCCGACGAACTAGCGAATTTGACTTTCGAGCATCCTAATACGTTGAGCGTCGTCAGTGAAACGCTTGAATTACCGGTGAAGGAAAGTCCATTCTTTGAGCGTCGCGGTGGGGAAGGGATTACGGCAGAACCGAAGATCATACAAGCTGCCTTTAGTGAGGAGGTTTTAGGTGGCGGCAATAACAGTGATACCATCGAACTCAGCGACGATCGCCTCGTGGTGTTACGTGTTCTTGAACACAAGCCGGAATCGCGGCTCCCACTGGACACCGTACGGTCTCAGATCATTGATGAAATCAAGTTTGAAGACGCAAAGGTGGAGACTGAAAAGCGTGGAACGATGCTGCTGGATCGTCTTCGGGAGGGGGAGGACAGGCAGGTGATTGGTACAGAGGAGGGCCTCGAGTGGAAAGAAGTCACGGACGTCGAGCGACGATCCCCCGACGTCAATCAGGCCGTTCTGCGCACGGCGTTTGAGCTAGGCCGGCCAGCGGCAAGTGGCCCCGCCTACGGCGGTGTTGGGATTGGGACGGGGGACTATGCGCTAGTGGCCGTGCTGGGTGTAACGGATGCTGATCCGGAAAACGCCTCGGAAGAGGCAAAGCAGAAAAGCCAAGATCAGTTATTTAGGGCACACAGTAACGGCGATTGGATCGATTTCGTCGATGAACTCCGGGCACAGGCGGATATTCGGCTCTTTAGCGAGAATATCTAGGGTTTCTGGTTAGATGCTGTAAAAGTCCATCCTTGGCCTTTTACAGCTCGACTTACGCGAAGTGAATTCGTCGTAAGCCTCCAAATTGCTTCGACTCGTAGTCTTCGCAATTTGACGGCACATCCATGTACCGTGTTAGCAGGGGTCCTGCTAACTAGATGCTGTAAAAGTCCATCTTTGGCGTTTTTTTAACTCGGCCTGCGCGAAGTCAATCCGCGCGGGGCCTCCGAATCGCTTCCGCAATTCGAAACTTAAACAGGTGTTGAAAAATCCCTTCCCTGGTCTTTTTCAACTCGGCCCGCGCGAAGTGAATCCGCGCAGAGCCTCCAAATTGCGGCCGCAATTTGACGGTACTTCCGTGTACCGGACTTAAACAGATGTTGTAAAAGTCCGTCCTGCGTGACGTCAAGGCAGCTTCTGGTGGCCGATACGGCGGGTTAACCCGGCACGAGCTGCTCTTCGCGCTCAGTGATGGCGGCAGATTCGGGCAGGTAGCGATGGACAACGGCCGCACCGACGCTATCGCCCCAGACGTTAATTGCCGTGCGAAAACGATCGAGAAACCAGTCGACGGCCAAGATCAGCCCAATCCCTTCCATGGGCAAATTCACGGCTTGGAGCACGATGATCATGGTGACCAGCCCCGCCTGTGGGATCCCTGCGGCCCCGATTGCAGCGAGTGTGGCGGTAATAAAGATGATTGCTTGCTCCGTTAAGCTCAGATCGAGCCCATAGGCCTGAGCAATAAACAAGGCCGCGACGGCCTCGTAGAGGGCCGTCCCATCCATATTCACGGTCGCTCCCAGCGGCAGGACGAACCGGACGGCCCGGGCATCCACGTCGTTCTCTCTCGCGCACTCCATCGTCAGCGGCAACGTGGCAGACGAGCTCGCCGTGCCGAATGCAGTCAGCAACGCCCGCATCATACCCACTAGATAGGCGAGGCCTCGATGGGCTATGAGAGTCAGGATCGCGAACAAAACAATGGAATGCACGGCCAGACCCGCCAGCACGGTCATCACATAACTGCCGACCGCAGCCAGCTCCGCGATCAATCCCTCTCCGCCCCCGGCCTTGCCAAGGTGTGCCGCGATGAGCGCAAAGATGCCGATGGGCGCGAGGTACATGAGCCAGATGACGAGCTTCATCATCACTTCATTGAGCCCCTCGAAGAAACGGATGAGGGGCTCTCCCTTTTCACCAATGGTGGTCAGTGCTGCACCGAATACCAGGGAGAAGATAATAATCGGTAACAACTGCGTCTCGGCTGCAGCCGCAACAAGGTTCGGCTTGATCATATAAAGGAGAATGTCGGTGATACCCATCGGCTCCCGAGGTGCCACAATCTCGGGAACGGATCCACTCAGTTCTGTGACTCCAGCACCCGGTTGAATGAGATTGACCATAACAAGCCCTATGAATACGGCGATGGCCGTGGTCACGGCATAGTAGAGCAGCGTCAGTCCGCCGATTGCGCCTAAGCGGCGTACATCACCTAATGCGGCGATCCCGCTCACCATGGCGGCGACGACCAAGGGGATGATGGTCATCTTTAGGGCGTTGAGAAATAGCGTACCCACCCAGGCGATCGAAGCGGTGGCCTCACCGTAGTACCAGCCACTGGTGATGCCAGCGAGCACGGCTATCAGGATAGCCCAGAGAAGGATAGTGGCGTGTTTATGAGGCACTGGGTACTGACATGCCGATGGTATTGAATCCGCAGTCAACGTACGTGACTTCGCCGGTCACCGCTGATGCAAGATCTGAGCACAAAAAGGCGGCGACGTTTCCCACTTCGTCGATGCTCACATTGCGCCGCAATGGGGCCGTTTGTTCAACGACCTTGAGAAACTTGCGGAAGTCACTAATACCGGCCGCCGCAAGGGTTCGAATGGGACCTGCAGAGATGGCGTTTACCCGGATTCCTTCCGGCCCAAGGCATTGGGACATGTACCGCACGTTGGCCTCCAGACTGGCCTTGGCAAGGCCCATGATGTTGTAGTTCGGTATCACGCGCACTGCACCGAGATACGTCATTGTTAGCATGGCACCGTTACGCCCCTGCATCTTTGCCCTTGCGGCATTGGCCAACGCCGAGAAACTGTAGCAACTCACTTCGTGTGCGACACGAAAGCCGTCGCGGGTTACTGTTTCGAGAAAGTCGCCTTCGAGTTCTTCGCGTGGTGCGAAGGCGACTGAATGAACGAGAATGTCCAGTTGGTCCCAATAGTCATCCAGGCGTTGGAACACTGCCTGTATCTCGTCGTCATTCGAGACATCGCAGGGCACGGTTATGTCGGAGTCGAGTTCTGCGGCAAGTTTTTCCACTCGCTCATGCAATCGCTCGTTTTGGTAGGTAAATGCAAGCTCCGCACCCTCTCGACGCATCGCCTTTGCAATTCCCCAAGCGATGGAACGATTGCTGGCAATACCAACAATGAGCGCGCGTTTATTGTCGAGAAAACCCATAGACGATGTCCTTCCCAGGCTAATTGGAATTCATACGGTTTTGGTCATGTCTAAAGTGTATTGACCCAAGGCGACGTTTATAATGCTCCCGTGATGAAAAGGCAAACCCTGTTAGAGAAATGTAGCCGCTTAATGCGCCGACAGACGATGCTATTCGTGCTCGGTGCGCAAATCGTGGTGCCTGCATGTACGGAGGTGCCGTGGAACAATCCTTACCCTGCCACAGATGCCGAGCAGAATATTTTGTACGATTCGTTTTCGGAGCGTCCCAATCATCTTGATCCGGTACGCGCATACAGCGCAAACGAGTATGTTTTCATCGCACAGATCTACGAGCCGCCGCTTCAGTATCATTTCTTAAAACGGCCGTATCAACTCGTGCCGCTCACCGCCACAACGATGCCGAGGCCAGTGTACCTGGATGGTGCAGGTCGTCAATGGCCGGATTCAGCGCTTCCTGAAGACATTGCATACACGGTCTACCGCATCACACTTCAACCAGGGATTGAGTACCAGCCACACCCCGCGTTTGCGAAATCCGGTGATGGTAAATTTGTATATCACGATCTCACGGAATCCGATTTGCGGGGTGTACACACGCTGGCGGATTTCAAGCGCACGGGCACTCGCGAGCTCGTGGCGGAAGATTATGTTTACCAGATTAAGCGTCTGGCGCACCCGGAGCTACATTCACCAATCGCGGGGCTCATGGGGAAATATATCGAGGGTTTAACCCAACTGTCCGAAACACTACGGGAAGCGTACAACAAGTTGACTAATGGGGCCGATCGCGATGTCTATCTTGATCTGTCGGAGTATTCGCTCGAAGGCGCTCAAGCAATCGATCGTTATACCTACGAAGTGACCATCAAAGGCAAATATCCGCAGTTCATGTACTGGTTAGCGATGCCTTTCTTTGCCCCCATGCCGTGGGAGGCCGACAAGTTTTACACCCAGCCTGGCATGGTTGAACGGAATATTACGTTGGATTGGTATCCCGTTGGGACAGGTCCCTACATGCTTGAGGAGAATAATCCTAATCGACGCATGGTGCTCGCAAGAAACCCGAATTTCCGGGGTGAACCGTATCCCACAGAAGGCGAGGCCGGCGATGAATCACAGGGATTGCTCGCGGACGCAGGTAAACCAATGCCATTTATTGATCGGGCTGTGTATAGCTTGGAGAAGGAAACCATTCCCTACTGGAACAAGTTCTTGCAAGGGTACTATGACGCCTCAGGGATCAGTTCGGACAACTTTGACCAGGCAATTCAGTTCAGTACCCAGGGGGAAGCACAACTCACAGATGCAATGAAGGAGAAGGGGATCCAGCTGCAGACTGCAGTAACGACCTCTTCTTTCTATATGGGCTTTAATATGGGCGATGATGTTGTCGGCGGGCGCAGCGAACGGGCTCGCAAGTTGCGACAGGCCATTTCCATTGTTGTCGACTATGAGGAATTTATCTCGATCTTCAGAAATGGTCGCGGGATCGCGGCCCAGGGGCCGATACCGCCCGGTATCTTCGGGTATCGGGAGAATGAGGCGGGGATCAATCCCTACGTGTACGATTGGGTTGATGGCAAGCCGCGCCGTAAGCCCATCGAAGCAGCACGTAAACTCCTTGCGGAAGCCGGCTATCCCGGTGGACGTGATGAGAAGACAGGTAAATCATTGATTCTTTATTTTGACACCTTGGATAGGGGACCCGATACCAAGGCGCAAATAAACTGGTTACGCAAGCAATTCAGCAAACTCAGCATTCAATTGGTCATCCGGGCGACGGATTACAATCGCTTTCAGCAGAAGATGCGTGACGGTACAGAACAAATATTCCAATGGGGCTGGAATGCGGACTATCCTGATCCAGAAAATTTTCTATTTCTACTCTATGGACCGAATGCCAAGGTGGGCAAGGGCGGTGAGAACGCAGCTAATTACGAAAATTCGGAGTTTGATCGTTTATTTGTGCAGGTCAAGGACATGGATAGCGGCCCGGAGCGCCAGGCTGTTATCGATGAGATGGTTGAGATCGTGCGGCGTGATGCGCCATGGTTATGGGGGTTTCATCCGGTCGGGTTTTCCCTCTACCAGAGCTGGTACTCGAATGCCAAACCGAACCTGATGGCTAACAATCTCTTGAAGTATAAGCGCGTAGACCCAACGCTTCGCGCTAAGTTGAGGGAGGCCTGGAATACACCGGTCATTTGGCCGCCCGTGCTGCTCATCATTGTCCTTGTCGTGAGTGTCATCCCCGCGATCATCACCTTTCGGCGCAGGGAAAAGGCAGCAGCCCTGTGATCGCGTACATCGTTCGCCGCGCGGCGTATGCGATCCCAATACTCATCGGGATCAATATCCTCACGTTCGTGCTGTTTTTTGTGGTTAACAGTCCGGACGACATGGCACGCATGCATCTGGGCGTCAAGCGGGTTACACCGGAAGCCATTGAAAAGTGGAAGCACGAGCGGGGATATGACAGACCACTACTGTGGAACCTGGAGGCGTCAGGTGTTGAGCGATTGACGGATACCATGTTCTTCAGAAAATCAGCAAGACTTTTTGTTTTTGACTTTGGCCGCTCGGATAGCGGCCGTGACATTGGTTATGACATCAGTCAACGCATGTGGCCAAGCCTTGCCATTGCGATCCCTAGTTTACTCATTGGTCTTTTGGTGAATATCACTTTTGCCCTGCTCATTGCATTCTTTCGGGGAACGTATATCGATGTGGGTGGCGTCGTGTTGGCTGTCATCCTGATGTCCATCTCAGGTTTGTTCTACATCATTGGCGGCCAATTCCTGGTAGGGAAATTTCTCCATCTAGTACCGATATCCGGATATGACACGGGATTGAACGCAGCCAAGTTTATTGTGTTGCCAGTGATCATCGGCGTTATCGGTGGTATCGGTGCGGGAACTAGATGGTACCGTACGGTGTTTCTCGAAGAGATAGGCAAGGACTATATACGGACCGCCAGAGCGAAGGGCCTATCGGAACGCAGTATCTTGTACAAGCACGTCTTGCGAAATGGTCTGATCCCCATCCTCACGGGGGTCGTCGCGATCCTACCGCTGCTTTTTATGGGCAGCCTTATCGTCGAATCGTTTTTCGCGGTACCTGGCCTAGGAAGCTATACGATTGATGCCATCAATAGTCAGGACTTTGCCATCGTTCGCGCGATGGTCTTTCTCGGTTCGGTGCTCTACATCATCGGACTTTTATTGACGGACATCTCCTATACCGTGGTGGATCCGAGAGTGCGGCTCGGGTGATTGTGCGAATGACTGACCTCACCGTGGATCCAGCTTCGTAACACTCTATAGATCGAGATCACGATGCTCGTTTTGCTTTCGACAGATGTATTGATCTACTTGCTGGTATTCGTCGTCGTTGCGTTCATATTCTATGCGCGACGGAAAGAACACCTGCGCGCACCCTGGCGGCAAGTAGCCAAGAGTCGCTTGGGTATGGCTTCCGCAGTGATTCTTTTTGCCTATGTCACGATTGGATTACTCGATTCGATCCATTTCCACCCACGGCTGGATGGCACCGATGCCCATGGGGAGGTCCGCTACTCTACGGAAGTATTGAGCCTCTTCGATGTGATTGTCGCACCCTTGCGCCACCACGTTGAAAAGACATATTCCGCGCCCTTTGCAACCCATCTCTATGCAAAGGAGACGGTTGAGTTGCCGGATGGGCGAGAGGTGCGGGCATATCCTCGGCTTAAATATGGTGGCGCCCACCTGAAAGATCCCGCCAAGGACCGTATTTCCGATATCCTGCACACGTCGGCCATTGCGCTCATTGAGGCATTGGGTGTGTGGATCGTTTTCGCGTTTTTTATTATTGGCACGCTTGCACGCGCCGCTCGTACAACGATGCAAGAGACCTTGCGTGCTGTTGTGAAGCGCTATACGGTCGTACCCTGGGATGTCATTTTGATCACCTTGGGCGTGTTGCTTGCGAGCATCTTTCTCGCCGCACACCTGGGCGTCAAATACCATATCCTCGGCACTGACAAGGTGGGTCAGGATGTCTTCTATCAGGCATTGAAGAGTGTCCGCACCGGACTCATTATTGGGACGCTGACAACGCTCGTCATGCTGCCTTTTGCTATACTGCTCGGAATCATGGCCGGCTATTTCCGCGGCTGGGTCGACGATGTCATCCAATACATCTATACCACACTCAATTCAATCCCGGGTGTACTGTTGATAGCCGCCGCGATCCTTATGATGCAAGTCTATATGGCAAATCATGCAGACAGCTTTACCAGCTTGGAGGCTCGTGCCGATGTTCGACTGCTGTTTCTGGTCATTATCCTCGGCATAACCAGCTGGACTGGACTCTGTCGTTTACTGCGGGGTGAGGCATTAAAACTCAGGGAAATCGACTATATCCAGGCAGCCCAGGCCTTTGGCGTTGGACACTTCTCAATTATCATGCGCCACATTTTGCCAAATGTTATGCACATCGTATTGATTACGGTGGTACTTGATTTCAGTGCGCTTGTACTCGTAGAAGCCGTTCTGTCTTATATCAACATCGGTGTTGATCCCAGCATGCAGAGTTGGGGCAATATGATCAACAGCGCACGCTTGGAGCTTGCTCGGGATCCCATTGTGTGGTGGTCGCTCGCTGCAGCATTTATTTTTATGTTCGGCTTGGTGCTATCTGCCAATCTCTTCTCTGATACAGTGCGTGATGCATTCGATCCCCGACTCCGGATCACGCGCGCCTGATGCGCTGTCGCAAAGGTTCGCCCCTGTGTGGATCGATGATGGAAGAAGGAATGTAGGCTCATGAACGCTTGGCTTGGCTTGGTGATCGTGCTTTTTTTCGGTGGTTGGGCACTCGCCTATCTGCGCACGTCCCTATGGCTAAGCACGGCAATCGTGGCAGCGGCCTTAGCCGCATTTACCTGGCTAGCTGATGCGGGCATCCCTTCTTTGGTTTTTTTGTGGCTCGTGTTTTTTGCAGTCTTTATACCACTGAATGTGTATCCGCTTAGGCGCCGGCTAATGAGCCGATGGGTGTTTAAGCTCTTTTCCGAACGCTTGCCTGCCATGTCCCAGACCGAGCGCGAGGCGGTGGAAGCGGGTGATGTTGGCTGGGATGCGGAGCTATTTTCTGGGCGCCCGGACTGGGGGAAGCTGCTCGCCATGCCCGAACCCTCCTTGACCTCCGACGAGAAGGCCTTTCTTGATGGCCCGGTGGAGGACCTCTGCCAGATGCTGGACGACTGGCACATTACCCACGAACGCTGGGACCTGCCACCGGCGGTTTGGAAGTTCATTAAGGAGAAGGGCTTCTTTGGCATGATTATTCCCAAGGACTATGGGGGACTTGCGTTTTCGGCACTCGCCCATTCGGCAGTGGTGATGAAGGTTGCAAGCCGCAGTGTGTCAGCGGCCGTGACCATTATGGTTCCGAACTCTTTAGGACCGGGCGAATTGCTGCTGCGTTACGGCACGGAACAACAAAAGGACCATTACCTGCCGCGCCTCGCCCGCGGTGAAGAAGTCCCCTGCTTTGCGCTCACAGGCCCAGAAGCCGGGAGCGATGCCAGCGCGATGCCCGATACCGGCATCGTTTGTCGCGGTGACTTTCAAGGCGAGATGAATGTCTTGGGCGTGCGGCTCAATTGGGATAAACGCTACATTACGCTTGCGCCGGTCGCGACCTTGTTAGGGCTTGCTTTTAAGCTCTATGATCCTGATGAGCTCCTGGGCAAACAGAAAGACATTGGTATCACGCTTGCGCTGATCCCGACGGATACGCCGGGCGTAACTATCGGCCGACGACATTATCCAGCCAATCTGGTGTTCCAGAATGGTCCTACGCAGGGCAACGACGTATTCATTCCGATGGATTGGATCATCGGCGGACCGGAGCTTGCTGGCCAAGGCTGGCGCATGCTCATGGAGTCGCTCGCTGATGGTCGTGGGATTTCATTGCCAGCACTCAGTACAGCGATGGGTAAACTCGCATGCCGTGTAACGGGCGCTTATGCACGCGTGCGAAAACAATTCAGAGTGCCGATTGGAGAGTTTGAAGGTGTGGAGGAAGCGCTCGCCCGTATCGCAGGGACAACGTATCTAATGGACGCAGCGCGTGTCATGACACTCGGGTTCCTAGATCAAGGTGTGAGGCCATCCGTCGTCACGGCCATCGTGAAATATCACCTCACGGAATATGCGCGCCAGGTAATGAATGACGCAATGGACGTCCATGGCGGCAAAGGCATCATGATGGGCCCGCGAAACTACCTCGCGCGAAGTTACCAAGCATTACCGATCGGCATTACAGTGGAAGGGGCGAATATTCTCACGCGCAGCATGATCATATTTGGTCAGGGTGCGCTCCGTTGTCATCCTTTCATCTTGCGTGAAATGGAGGCAGCGAAAGATCCGAACAAGGTGAGAGGCGAGATTGCATTTGACCGCGCGTTCTTCGCCCATATTGGATTTATAGGGAGTAACAAGGCGCGCGCCTTCTGGTTGGGGTTGACAGGTGCGCGCTTTATCCGCGGTGTTACCCCTGGCGCAAGCACGTCATATTATCGTCAGCTCTCCCGCATGAGTGCAGCGTTTGCACTGGTTGCCGATGCCACAATGTTGCTCTTGGGTGGGGAGCTAAAGCGTAGGGAAAAGCTTTCCGCTCGCCTCGGCGATGTATTGAGCCACCTGTATCTTGCGTCTGCGGTCTTAAAGCACTTTGAGGACCAGGGTACCCGCCAAGAAGACGTTGTACTGATGCAGTGGGCCTGTAAGACTTCGCTCTACGCGATCCAGGAAGGCTTGGATGGGCTGTTGAATAACTTTCCTTACCGTGTCATCGCGACAATCCTCCGGATCGTGGTGTTTCCCTTTGGTAAGCCTTACCGGGCCCCAAACGATGCGCTGGGGCATCATGTCGCTCGTGTTTTACTTACGCCATCCGCTGCGCGCGAGCGTCTCACAGATGGGCTGTTTACCCCGCATGCGCCCAATGAACCCTTGGCGCAACTTGAGGATGCGTTGGTAAAAGTCGTGGCGGCCGACCCGATTGAGAGGAAACTCTATAAGGCGATGCGCAGCCAGCAGCTGGCTGCGCAGACACTTGAGGAGAGCATTGATGAGGCACTTGCCGATGGCCTCGTTGATGCGCATGAGGCCAGCGTCGTGCGGGATGCCCTTGATGCGAGACGTGAGATCGTGCGTGTCGACGATTTTGCTGCAGATGCAATAGGAATGGAGGAGATGAAATGGCAGAGCGAACGCGAAAGCTTAAAGGCCGAACCGTCTATGTCGTAGATGGTAGCCGCACGCCGTTCCTGAAGGCGCGAGGCAAGCCCGGACCATTCAGCGCATCGGATCTCGCGATGAATGCTGCGAGACCCTTGCTCGCACGCCAGCCCTTTGAGCCATGTGATCTTGATGAGGTCATTCTGGGTTGCGTCATGTCCGGTCCCGACGAAGCCAACATCGCGCGCGTCGTTTCCTTGCGCCTTGGTTGCGGCGACACCGTGCCGGCGTTCACGGTGCAGCGTAATTGTGGATCCGGCATGCAGGCGCTGGATAATGCGGCGCAAGACATCGCCAGTGGCCGCGCCGATCTGATCTTGGCCGGTGGCACTGAGTCCATGAGCCATGCGCCGGTGTTGCTGGGTAACGCCATGGTTGCCTGGCTTAGCCAATGGTATAGGGCTAACACCTTGCCGGCCCGAGTCACGGCACTACGTGAGTTCAGGCCGGCGTTTCTGAAACCGATTATTGGGCTACTGCGTGGCCTGACAGATCCCATCGTGGGACTCTCAATGGGCCAGACTGCCGAAGTCGTTGCCCACCGCTTTCAGGTGAGCCGCGAGGCGATGGATCGTTTTTCCGTGGAAAGTCATCAACGCTTGGCAGCAGCGCAGTCGGCGGGGCGTCTTGGCGAGGTCGAGCCGATTTATGATCATAACGGTCATTATTACGATAAGGACGATGGTGTCAGACCCGATACGAATATGGATGCGCTGGCAAAATTGAAGCCAGTCTTTGATCGTGAGTATGGGCGGGTCACAGCAGGTAACAGCGCCCAGATCACAGACGGAAGTGCCTGGCTCATTCTCGCAAGCCCGTCAGCCGTCAAACGCCACCAGTTGCCGGTGTTAGGGCGGATTGTGGATAGCGAATGGGCGGGGCTTGATCCTCGACAGATGGGTCTCGGGCCCGTGCATGCATCAACACCGTTACTCAAACGTCATCGCTTAGATCTCGATGGCGTGGACTACTGGGAGATCAACGAAGCCTTTGCCGCGCAGGTGTTGGCGTGTCTGGCAGCCTGGGCAGATAAGGGCTATTGCCGAAATGAACTCGGGGTAGCCAGTGCCATGGGTGAGCTTGATACCACACGTCTTAATGTAGACGGCGGCGCCATCGGTCTCGGCCATCCCGTCGGGACCAGCGGCGCGCGCCTTGTCTTGCATCTTTTCGGCGTCTTGGAGCGCAATCAGGCACATCAGGGGATCGCGACTCTCTGCATTGGAGGTGGTCAGGGTGGCGCGATGCTGGTTGCGCGTGACGCCGCATAGGTCTATCCACTATCGCATTTTATTCAGCACCACGATGTGCTGACGAGGTACTCCGCTCTGGTGGAGCAATTTGGAGGCGCCTTCGAATTTACTTCGCAGAAGCCGAGCGTCAATGGGCCAGGGAAGGATGTCTTTAATGCAAACCGATAAGAGTGGCTAAAAGTCGATACAAGCACTGGCAACTAACCGTCGATCAAGAAAACGTCGCGTGGTTGCACTTGGATAAGCAGGGGACGGGCACCAATGTCCTGTCTCAAGCCGTGTTGAAGGAATTCGACCGGTTGCTTACGCGACTCGCCAAGGACGAACCTGGCGGTCTTGTGATCAGTTCCGCCAAAGCAGGCGGGTTTATCGCCGGCGCCGACGTCACCGAATTCACCAAGCTCACAGACTTAACGCAAGCCCTTGGCGTCATCCGTCAGGGCCACGCCGTTTTTGATCGCCTGGAAGCGTTACCGTTTCCAAGCGTTGCCCAGATCCACGGCTTTTGTCTGGGCGGCGGCTTGGAGTTGGCTTTGGCATGTCGCTATCGCGTGGCGAGAAACGATCCCGCGACCCGCTTAGGACTGCCAGAGGTTCGACTCGGGATCCATCCCGGCTTCGGTGGCACGGCAAGACTGGTACGGCTCCTCGGCGCGACCCATGCCATGGATCTGATGCTCACCGGGCGCACGGTCCCCGCAACACGAGCCAGGTCGCTTGGGCTTGTGGACGCCGTGGTGTCCGATCGCCATCTTGCGGACGCTTCGCGCCGATTCATCCGGGATATGCCGAAAGTTAAGCGAGCTTCCATGGGTAAACGCCTCGCGAGCGCGCCCGGGGTACGGCCGCTCCTTGCAAGCTACTTAAGAGCCCAGGTCACCAAGCGTGCATCGCCCGCCCATTATCCGGCGCCCTTCGCGCTCATTGATCTTTGGCGGCGCCATGGCGGGCGCTATCGCCGGATGCTGAGAGAGGAGGGGCCTTCGATTGCGAGGCTCGTCGTGGGCTCAACCGCACGGAACCTGGTGCGTGTGTTTCTTTTGCAGGAGCACCTCAAGTCGCTCGGACGAGGGAGCCATGCCCCTGTCCAGCACGTGCATGTCATTGGGGCCGGCGTCATGGGGGGAGACATTGCTGCCTGGTGCGCGCTGCGAGGCTTAACGGTCAC
The DNA here is from genome assembly GCA_027296625.1 of Gammaproteobacteria bacterium. NCBI lineage: Bacteria > Pseudomonadati > Pseudomonadota > Gammaproteobacteria > Gammaproteobacteria bacterium. The sequence continues at coordinate 14,723 of JAPUIX010000106.1, forward strand.
CCTGCAAGATCGAGCGCCTGAGTGGATCGCCCCGGCGGTAGCGCGTGCCTATGGTTTCTTTAAAACGCGTCTTAAGGAAAGGCGGCTTGTGCAGGCGGCGATGGACCGCCTGACGCCTGATCATGAAGGTAGCGGAATCGGGCGGGCCGACGTGGTTATTGAGGCCATCATTGAAGATCGCAAGGCAAAAGAGGCCCTGTATCGATCCATTGAGCCCCGCCTTAAAAAGAACGCCGTGCTGGCAACCAACACATCCAGCATCCCGCTCGAGCAGCTCGCCCAGCGCCTCAAGGACCCCACGCGCCTGGTCGGCCTTCATTTCTTTAATCCGGTGTCCAAGATGCAGCTGGTGGAGGTGGTTGCCGGCAAACAAACGGGACCCGAGGTCTTGACCAAGGCTTACACATTTTGCCGGTGGATTGATCGTCTGCCATTGCCCGTCAAAAGTGCCCCTGGATTCCTGGTTAACCGTATTCTGATGCCGTACCTGTTGGAAGCCGTCACACTCGTCGACGAAGGGGTACCGGTTTCTGCGATTGATAAGGCGGCGAAGGATTTCGGCATGCCCATGGGCCCCATTGAGCTTGCAGATACGGTGGGTTTAGACATTTGCCTGTCCGTTGCTGAAATCTTGGCTGGAAGTCTGGACGTGGAGGTACCCAAGTTGCTACGGGAGAAGGTCAAGGCCGGGGCCCTTGGGCGTAAGTCCGGGCGTGGCTTTTATGCCTACCCGAAAGGTCAACGCCGTAACGGAGCGTCGCAGACAAATGAACCTGTGCCCGACGACGTCCAAGACCGATTGATGCTGAGGATGCTGAACGAGTCGGTGGCCTGTTGGCGTGAGGGGGTGGTTGAGGATATGGATCTCTTGGATGCCGGCATGGTTTTTGGTACCGGTTTCGCACCCTTTCGCGGGGGTCCCATGCACCACATCCTGGATACAGGTGCCGCAGAGCTGAAAGAGGCGCTTACCCAAATGGAAGCTGCGTACGGCAGGCGCTTTAAGCCGGATGCGGGCTGGGCGCGTCTCGTGCAACGACATCCTCAGCCGCTATCAGCCAGCGCTGGCATCATTCCGGCGGGAACGGCCCACACCCTGGCAGGTCTCTTTCGCGAACGCGTGCGGCGTACACCCACGGCAACCGCATATCGCCAGTTCGATATGGCCAGTGGCGCGTGGACCGATGCCACGTGGCAAGACATGGCGAAGTGGGTGGCCCGATGGCAGGCCGCGCTGGCGCAGGAATCGCTTGCAGCCGGAGACCGCGTCGCATTGATGATGCGAAGCAGTCGTGAGTGGGTTTTCTTTGAACAGGCTGCATTGGGTTTGGGCCTCGTGGTCGTTCCGTTGTTTCGGGACGATCGCGCAGATAGCGTCGCGTATATCGTCAAAGATGCCGGGGTAAAATTACTCGTGATAGGCGGTCCTGATGAGTGGAGAAGGATCCGCAGGGCAGTGGGCCGTTTTCAAACTGTACAACGCATCGTCAGCGTTGAGCCAATCTCCAGTGCAACTGACCCGCGCGTTGTGAGCGCATCCGAATGGCTCCCCAAGAAGTCCGCGAAGTTACAAGCGAGAGATAGCGACCGCCATGCCCTTGCAACGATTTTCTATACCTCGGGCACCACAGGCCGTCCCAAGGGCGTCATGCTGAGTCACTGGAATATCCTGAGCAATGCGGAAGCCGGCCTTAAATCTGTCCTCGTGCACCCGGGTGATCTGTTTCTCTCTTTCCTGCCGCTGTCTCATGCCTTTGAGCGTACGGTCGGCTATTACACGCCGATGATGGCGGGTGCCACGGTGGCCTTTGCACGCGGTATCCCCGAACTTGCAGAGGATCTCAAGACCGTACGGCCCACCTGTCTTATCTCTGTGCCGCGTATCTTTGAGCGCATCTATGGTCGAGTCGAGGCACAACTGAATGATGCCGGATGGCTCGCCCGTTGGCTTTTTGATACGACGGTTTCTGTTGGTTGGCGTCAATTTGAAAATCAACAAGGCAGAGCCGCGTGGCATCCCTCACTGTTGTTGTGGCCGATCTTCAGGCAGCTTGTGGCGCGCAAGATCACCGATGGACTGGGTGGACGCGTGCGGCTCACGATCTGCGGCGGAGCGGCGCTCTCCCCAAAAATCTCCAAGGTATTTGTTGCACTCGGTGTACCCTTGTTGCACGGATATGGGTTGACTGAAGCGAGTCCAGTCGTATCCGTGAACCGCATGCATAGCAACATCCCGCAAAGTATCGGCACGGCATTCCCTGGTGTCGAGGTCGCCATTGGAGAAGATGAGGAATTATTGGTCAGAGGCCCAAACGTGATGATGGGATATTGGAACGATCCCCAGGCGAGTGCTGTAGCCATCGACGGTGACGGCTGGTTGCACACCGGTGATATGGCGCGTATCGAGGGCGAGCACATTTACATTACCGGGCGGCTCAAGGATATCATTGTGCTGGCCAACGGTGAAAAAGTTCCACCGCATGATATGGAGACGGCGATCGTCACGGATCATTTGATTGATCAGATCGTAGTGGTCGGTGAATCGCGTCCTTACCTGGCGGCGATCGCCGTGCTTAACACGGCACAATGGAAGAGTCTGGCGGCCGAACATGGACTGGATGTCAATGACCTCCAAAGCGAGCGTGTCGAAGAAATCATATGCGAGCGTATCGGGACACACCTCCACGACTTTCCGGGTTACGCGCAGGTTCGACGCGTTGCCTGCACGTTGCAGCCGTGGACCGTCGACAACGGGCTTTTGACGCCGACACTCAAGAGTAAGCGCGCTCACATCTATGAAAGCCATGCCGATGATATTGCTCGACTGTATGAAGGACATGTGTGATGACAAACGTCGATGATGCCGTATCTTTGCCCAAGGATAGACAACCGACCCTTCGCCTTGTTCCGATGCCAGCCGACACGAACCATGAGGGGAGTGTCTTCGGCGGTTGGATCATGTCTCAGGTGGATATCGCAGGCAGCATCCCTGCGATCAAACGCGCACGTGGTCGTGTGGCGACCGTGGCCGTGGAGTCCTTTGAATTTCATCAGCCTGTGTTCGTTGGAGATCTGATCAGCTGTTATGCGGACGTCATGAAGGTCGGGCGCACATCCATTACGGTGAAAGTTGAGGTATTTGCCGAGCGTCGTGTTGAGCCTCAGCAATGTATCAAAGTCACTGAGGCGATATTGACTTATGTGGCGCTAGACGAGAACCGCAGACCGCGTATTGTGCCACCCGAAGGCTATGAACCATGATCGCGGCCGACGAGGAAACAACCGACGTATGAAAGATACCCTGCTCAAGGTATCGGATCTTCGCACGTGGATCGGTGAGGGTGAGGGCACCGTGCGCGCTGTCGACGGGATCGATCTGGAAATCCGCCCGAGTGAAACCTTTGCGCTCTTAGGTGAATCGGGTTGCGGCAAGTCCATGACTGCACTATCTATCATGCGACTCATACCTTACGGCGCCCAGATCAAGTCGGGCAGCGTGTTGCTCAATGGCCAGGACCTTATGAAGCTGCCGGAGGCGGGCATGCGCGATGTCCGTGGCCGGCGCATCGCCATGATCTTTCAAGAACCTCAAACGTCACTCAACCCGGTACTGACGATCGGTGATCAGATTGGCGAGACGCTGCGTCGACATGCGGGTCTCAAAGGTCAAGCGGAGAAGACACGCGTCGTGGAATTATTGGATGCTGTCGGGATCTCGGAACCCGCCCAGCGCTATGATGAGTATCCGCACCAGCTCTCCGGTGGCATGAAGCAACGGGTCATGATCGCCATTGCGCTCGCGGGCGAACCCGACCTTTTGATCGCCGATGAGCCGACGACCGCGCTCGACGTCACCATTCAGGCTCAGGTCCTCGAACTACTGCGAAAGCTGCAGAAGGAGACGGGCATGGCCATACTGCTTATTACCCATGATCTCGGTGTGGTGGCTGAAATGGCAGATGATGTGGCTGTGATGTATGCAGGGCAAATCGTCGAGCAGGCCACACGCGACGCGTTTTTTGAGACGCCGGCACACCCCTACTCACAGAAACTGTTCGAATCGTTGCCAATGGTGACGAAGCGCGATCAACACCTGGCGGTGATCCGTGGGTCTGTGCCGCAATTGACGCAGGAATTCCCAGCGTGCCGATTCGAGGACCGATGCGACTATGCATGGACGCCTTGCCGCGAGGTCGTGCCACGCTGGAGCAACGTATCCACGGCACAACGTGTTCGCTGTCACCTTTACGATGCAAGATATGAAGACACGAAGCCGGTGACCAACATTGAGCGCGCTAAGCCGGGACGCAAAGTAGCAAAGCCGATATCCATGAATGGACATTTATTAAAGGTCACGGACCTCAAGGTTTATTTTCCGATTCAGAAAGGCATCTTCAAACGGACGGTTGGGTATGTGCGCGCGGTCGATGGTGTTTCACTCCACATCGCTGCAGCTAAGACGCTCGCGCTCGTGGGAGAATCGGGCTCGGGTAAGACGACAGCAGGGAAGGGCATTTTGCAACTCATTCGGCCAACGGCGGGCAGCGTGGTCTTTAACGGGGAGGAGCTCACTGAATTAAAAGGGCAGGCCCTTCGGCGACGGCGCACGGACATCCAATTTATCTTTCAGGATCCCTACGCTTCGATGAATCCGCGCATGATGATCGCGGATATCGTCGAAGAGGGTATGGTTGCGCAACGCATCGGGAAGAATCGTAAAGCGCGTCAAGATCGCGTAGATGAATTGCTCGAACAGGTGGGGCTCAGTGCTGACATCAAATCCCGCTATGCACACGAGTTTTCTGGTGGCCAGCGTCAACGCATCTGTATTGCACGGGCGCTGGCGGTGGAACCGAAGTTGATTATCTGTGATGAGCCCACCAGTGCACTCGACGTGTCGGTGCAAGCACAGATCTTGAATTTGTTTAAAGATCTTCAGAATCGTTTTGGACTGGCGTACCTCTTTATTACCCATAATCTGTCCGTTGTGGAATACCTGGCCCATGATGTCGCTGTGATGTACCTGGGAAGAATTGTGGAACAGGGAACGGTGGAAGAAGTACTTTACAATGCGCAACATCCGTACACACAGGCACTGCTTTCCGCAGTCCCGGTGCTCGATAAAGAAACAAAACGAGAGATCATTCGCCTGGAAGGCGATATGCCATCACCCGCCAATCCACCGATCGGTTGCCACTTTCATCCCCGTTGTCCTCAGGTAATGGCGAAATGCAAGGACGCTTATCCTCCGTCTGCGTCGTTTAGCGATAGCCACAGTGCGCGGTGTTATCTGTATACGGATTGAGTCCGGGGAGCTGTGCCATCATGAACCTCTCAATGCCATTCGAGCTGGAACTCCCGCATGGTGACGAATTCCTCGGCCATTGTCGGGTGAATACCTATGGTGGCATCAAACGTGGCTTTTGTTGCACCCGCTTTCAGCGCAATGGCGATACCTTGGATGATTTCGCCCGCGTCGGGACCTACCATATGTGCGCCCACAACCCGGTCACTGTCCTGTTCAACGATGAGTTTTATTAAGGTTTTTTCATTGCGACCACTCAGCGTGTGCTTGAGCGGTGTAAACGTCGATTTGTAGACCTTGCACGCACCACACTGCTCGCGGGCTTGCTCCTCTGTGAGTCCAACGGTGCCGACATTCGGCTGGCTGAAGATGCACGTGGGAATATCGGTATAGTTGAGGGGACCTCTGCTACCGCCGTATAGGGTCTTGGCTAACATCATGCCTTCAGCGAGTGCAACAGGCGTGAGTTTGACTCGATTGATCACATCCCCAATGGCGTAGATTGACGGCACCGAACTCCGGAAATCCTCATTCACGATCACAGCGCCCCGCGCATCGAGTTTGGCGCCGAGCGCTTCAAGCCCCAAGCCCTTCACGTTGGGTGTTCGGCCCGTGGCGTAAAAAATGCGCTCGGCTTCTCGCTGTGATCCGTCTGACAGGTGTGCTTTGAGCTGACCTCTAATCTTTTCCACCGCCTCGATGGTCGTGTTAAAGACGAGCTCCACGTTTTTCTTTGTCATCTCGGCTGCTAAGAATTCGCGGATATCGTGATCGAGACCCCGCAGGAACAGTGGGCCGCGATAGATGAGCGTGGTGGCGCTCCCGAGTGCAGCGAAGATGCCGGCAAACTCGACCGCGATGTAGCCGCCACCGACGATGAGCACACGCTGCGGCAGTTCATCGAGAAAAAAGGCGTCATTGGAAGTGATGACGTATTCAGAGCCCGGAAATTCCGGGACCACCGGCCAGCTGCCCGTCGCGACGACGATGCGCTCGGCCTGATAGGGCTTGTCATCCACGACAACCGTATGGGGATCAGCAAGCCCGGCGTGCCCCTTGATGGTCGTCACACCGGCGGCGGCTAAGAGCTCTGCATAGACGCGGTGCAGGCGTTCGATCTCGACGTCTTTGCGCTGAATCAGCGATTTCCAGGCGAAGGTCGATTTGCCCACCGTCCAGCCGAAACCCCCCGCATCCTCAAAATCCTCCGAGAAATGCGATGCATAGACCAACAGCTTCTTCGGTATACAACCGACGTTGACACAGGTGCCTCCGAGGTAGCGATCTTCGGCGATGGCAACCCGTGCCCCAAAACCCCCTGCCATCCGGGCAGCCCGCACGCCAGCCGATCCGGCGCCCACCACAAATAGGTCGAAATCATGTTCTGCCACGGTTAACTCCCAGATAAATTGAACTGGCTACCTTCTAACAAGAGGACAGCGTTTGGCGATTGACCTTGATTAACGTATTGTGGGATACGAAATATTCTTAGTCTTCCCAGTTTGACTCACTTGCGACAATCGGTCCAGCACCATAGATAGGAGATGGCATGATTGAGCTTTATACGTCACCAACACCGAATGGGTGGAAGGTCTCGATCGCGTTGGAGGAATTGGGACTTCAGTATTCGGTTCGATCCATCACGCTGCATGAGAAAGAACAGAAGCAAGCCTGGTATCTTAAACTCAATCCTAACGGGCGTATCCCAACCATTATTGATCGGGATAACGATAACTTCGTCGTTTTTGAATCGGGCGCTATCTTGGTTTATTTGGCGGAGAAAACGGGCCAGCTCATGCCGGTCGATCTCAAAGGTCACTCCCGGGTCATACAGTGGCTGATGTTTCAGATGGGCGGTATTGGGCCGATGCAGGGGCAGGCCCATGTGTTTTATCGTTACGCACCAGTGAAAATCGACTATGCGATTGGCCGGTACCAGAGGGAGACAAGGCGTCTGTATGAGGTGCTTGATCGTCAGCTTGAACGTCACGAGTTTCTGGCGGGTGATTATTCCATCGCTGACATTGCCAGCTGGTCATGGGTACAAGCTTATCAATGGGCGGGCGTCTCAATTGAAGGTCTGGTCAATCTTCAACGTTGGTTGGATGCAATCGGCAAGCGTCCCGCGGTGCTACGCGGAAAGGCGGTGCCTGAGGCTATCGATTACGAAAAGGAGGAAGAAGCGTTAAGGCAACGTGTATCGAGAATCCTCGTTTGACTCCTCACTTTTCTCATGGAATCGGTCCGAATGCGATAGGGTGAAACACAATAGATTAGGAGAAATTGAATGAAAGTTTATCACTTTCCGCCTTCCCCCAATTCCCGTAGAGTTTTGGCGGTCATCTACGATCTTGGCCTTGAGGCTGAACTTGAGCTGGTAGACCTGCCCAAGGGTGAACAAATGCGAGAGGCGTTTCTTAGACTCAATCCCAACCACATGATCCCCGTGCTTGAAGACGGTGACTTTGTGTTGTGGGAATCCAATGCGATTATGCAATACCTAACTTCCAAGAGACCGGGCAATACCTTGTGGCCATCCGACCCCAAGGTCCAAGCCAACATCAGCCGCTGGCAATGTTGGCAACTGGGCCATTGGGGCGCCGCTTGTGGCATCTTTATTTACGAGCGCTTGGTGAAAAAGATGCTTGATCTAGGGCCGCCTGATCCGGCTGAAATCGCGAAGGCCGAAGAGCGGTTTCATCGGTTTGCTGATGTGTTAAATCGACATCTTGAAGGAAGGACGTGGTTGGTGGGTGATTCTGTCACGCTTGCCGACTTTTCTGTGGGCTCGTTGCTTGATCTCACAGATACTGCGAAATATCCGATCGAGTCCTATGGTGAAATCCAGCGTTGGTATGCCGGTCTTCGAGTACTGGATGCCTGGAAGCGATCGGCGCCGACGAAGTCGTAACTGCTTACTAAGCGCTTCCTGTCAGCGCTTTGCGGACGAGGGGTGCTCGTGTAATATGCCGGGCACCTGCCTACATCCTGCATGCGTAGAGGGGATGCGCGGTATCCGACTGCAAGGAAATCATTAGCAAAATTCATGGGAGGCGGTATGTCTGTTAAAGCACTTCCAACCGATCAGATCCGTAGCTTGATGGCGCAGCCTGGTGTTATTCGTCTCTTAGGTGCGCATGACGTGTTGACTGCTGTCCTGATTGAACGGGCGGGTTTTGAATCGGTGTTCATCGGCGGATTTGGTACCAGTGCAAGTATATATGGCTTGCCTGATCTGAATTTTCTCGGTATGTCGGAAATGACGGAGGCCGTTCGCCGTATGGCGTATCGTGTGTCTATCCCTATCATTGCGGATGCCGATACAGGTCATGGTGATCTCCACAACGTCATGCGCTGTGTCACCGAGTTCGAAAGCGCAGGCGCGGCCGGCATCATCCTGGAAGATCAGATCTTTCCGAAACGCTGCGGGCATTTCGAAGGCAAACAGGTGATTCCCGCTGATGAAATGGTATTGAAATTTAAAGCAGCAATACGCGCACGCAATGATCCAAACTTTATGTTTATCGCTCGTACCGACGCACGCGAACCCAACTCGCTCGATGATGCAATTGATCGTGTAAATCGTTACTGCGATGCAGGCGCGGATGTAGCGTTTGTTGAAGCGCCTAGATCAATTGACGAACTTGAGATCATAAGTCGCCAAGTCGAGTACCCTAAGTTGGTTAATATGTTGGCATTTGGTAAAACCCCGATTGTCAGCGCGAGTGAATTGGAGGAGATGGGCTACAAGATAGTTGTCGCCCCGATCGATTCCGTACTCTTGACGGCAAAGGTAATGGGCGAGATGGCGGAGGCTTTCAGGCGCGATGGCCATACGAAGTCTCTGACAGACAATATGGTTGGCTTTGATGGAATCAAGGATATTCTCGGTGTTAACGAATTCCTGTCATTGCGTGAGGACTTGAGTAAGCGCACGTCATAGGCGCGCGCTGAGTGTTTTGATTAGGACGGCGTAGGCAATCAGCGTTCGCAACGTCTTGCTGCTCCAAGGGATCGGGGCTTGTGTGCCCTGTAATCTCCAAGGATGCGAGCGGCATATAGAAAGCCTAAGCGACTGTTTGCAATTTATGCCGGCGTCCCGTGTGATATCGGCTGCAGACACCATACTGCAATGGGGACAAGAGTTAAATCAAACCAAGCACGCCGCTCGTTCTTAGCGCGTGTCAAATAATTCAAATAATAAAGAGTGCTGCTCCCACAATGTTCAGCGACGCGAAAGCAACGTAAATGTGTAGGATGGTAAAAAGATTCCCCTGGCTCGTGTGGCTTGCCTACCTTCTACTCCTCGCGATTGGTATTCCCTGGTATTGGCCGAGCCATGACCGAACGATCTGGTTTGGTATGCCGGCATGGGTGGTGGTGGCGATCGCGGCATCGATGCTGGCATCCTGCCTTACTGCCTGGTTATTGTTGCGCCCGTGGCCAGGGGAGGATTCAGAAGCCGACATGGAAGATCCGTGATGTCGGAGCTTTTGCCTTTTGATCTCGGCGCGTGGATCTTCATCTGGGTCTATCTGCTCTCATTGCTCGTTATCGGTTGGGCGGGGTATCGCGCGCGCCGTGAGCAAACCCTTAAGGACTTTTTTCTTGCAGGAAGTGGTTTCGGGCTGATCATTCTGGTCTTGACCTTGTATGCGACCCAGTACAGCGGCAATACGCTGTTCGGGTTCACCGGGCAAACATATCGCATCGGCTACGCCTGGGTGATGAGCGTTCAGTTCATGACCGCCATCGTCATCTGTTATCTGCTGTTTGCCCCGCACTTGCATCAGCTTGCGAAGCAAAAGGGCTACATCACGCCTACGGACTACTTAAACGATCGCTTTGGCTCAAATGCACTGAGCGTGTTCGCGACGGTCCTCATGGTGGTTGTGCTCAGCAACTTTCTGCTGGCACAACTGATGGCCATGGGACGTGCGATGCAGGGTTTATCTGCCACCCATTCGGATGCGGCCTATTCCACGGGCGTCATCATCCTGGCGCTCATTATGGTGATCTACGGGACCTTGGGGGGGCTTAGGGCCGTGGCGTGGACAGATGCGATACAAGGCGCAATCCTCGCGTTGGGTTTTGGTATCCTGCTGGTGTTGCTGTTTGATCAATTCGGGACCCTTGAGCAAGCAACGGAACGCATCCTGGCCGGTTCAAAGGAAACCGCGCTAAAGGCCGCGCCGCCTGACGCTGAGCGCAACCGCGAATGGCTGAGTTATGTCCTGCTGGTGGGTTTGGGCGGTGCGCTCTACCCACAAGCCATCCAGCGCATCTATGCCGCAAAATCCGCGGCTGTGCTGCGTCGCAGTCTCGCCATCATGGCGTTTTTACCCTTGACCACGACGGTGATCGTCGTGATTGCCGGGGTGATGGCAATTGCCTACCTCCCGGGCCTCCCAGCGGCCGCAACCGATGAGGTACTCACCCGGATCCTGGGCACGATCCAGACGGGCTCTCTTTTCGGCTACTGGATGGTGGTGGTGATGTTCGCTGCGGTGCTCGCGGCGATGATGTCGACGGCCGATTCGGCCATGTTGTCCATCTCGTCCATGTTGACCAAGGATCTGTACGCCCGGCATCTCTGCCCTGGGGGATCGGAACGCCGGCTCATGCGAATCGGTGAATGGTTCTCTTGGGTTGTGATCATTGTCTTGGTGGCGCTGGCAGTGGTTTTACGCGATCGGGCATCGCTTGTCATGTTGCTGGATCGAAAGTTTGACCTGCTGGTACAGCTGGTGCCGGCCTTTATGATCGGGATCCACTGGCGGGGATTGAAGGCGGCGCCAACTTTGGTCGGCTTGGTGCTCGGGGTGGCGACCGCCCTGGTGCTCGCCTATGGGGGGCTGATTTTTGTTGTGGGGGGGAAGGT
>JAPUIX010000107.1 GCA_027296625.1 Gammaproteobacteria bacterium
AATGCTACGCCCTGTAGGAATTCCTGACTACAAGACGCGTTAATAACACGCTTTAGGCGTCGCACCGAACCCTCGCTATGGGTCGGAAGCAGACGTTGGGGCTTGTGGCTTACGCTGCGACGCCAGTTATTCGCACGGAGAGTAGCAGTCTAAGTGGGAACGCCATGAATCGACTATCATAGCCACCTTATCGTCATGCCCAGCAGGCCGCGGAAATGGGCTCAAGGGAAATATACTATGGTTCGTAGCAAGCCCCGACCGTGTAGCTAACTGAGTAGCTAGAACCCAGCCGGTGATATAGATATCAGTTATATCAAGCACTTATGCTCAGTCAACGTATTCAACCCGTGAGATGCTTTATCCTCTCAGCACTGGCTGTCTTGCTCACAGCCTGTGCTGGGCTTTCTACGACCCCCTCTGGGGATACCGCGCTGCAGCGGGCCTGGCGCACCCACCAAGCCAAGCTTGCTACCCTTCAACATTGGTCATTGACGGGCCGTGTCGCGATTCAAACGGAAAGCGAAGGGTGGAGCGCGACGTTGCGATGGACTCAGCACGAGGATGCGTACTCCATGCGCCTCATCTCCCCGTTTGGCCAAGGGTCCTACGAGCTACAGGGAGGAGCCGATGGTGTTGTCATGCGCACCGCGGACAATCAGATCCTTGTCGCGGAGGACGCGGAGGTCCTGATGCTGCAAAGCCTGGGTTGGAGTATCCCGGTAACGGGATTGCGTTATTGGGTGCGCGGGATCCCTGAACCAGGGCAACCAGTTGACAATATTGTGCTGAATGACGAGGGATACATGACGGATCTTCAGCAATCCGGATGGCGTGTCAGTGTACTGCGTTACGTTCAGGATGGTGATCTGACACTCCCTGAAAAGCTTTTCATGCACAATGCCAAGTTTAAGGTGCGCTTGGTGGTGCAAAACTGGGACACGGGTGCGCTATGACGAGCAACGTTTGGCTGGCACCCGCTAAACTTAATCTCTTTCTACACGTCATCGGCCAGCGAGCGGATGGGTATCATGTCTTGCAGACGGTTTTTCAATTCCTTGGGCGCTCGGACAGGATTCGTTTTACCGTGCGTCGCGACAGAGTTGTGCGGCGGACGAGCGACGTCAATGGCGTGGAGCCCAAGGATGACTTGGTAGTGCGTGCGGCCCGAAGCCTGCAGAGCGCAACAGGCACCTCACTCGGGGCGGATATTGACCTGGAGAAACGCTTGCCGGTGGGAGCGGGTCTCGGGGGAGGCAGTTCGGACGCCGCGACTACGTTGGTCGCACTAAATCAGCTTTGGGCGCTTGACCTATCGAGGCAGACGCTCGCTGAGATTGGTCTTTCGTTGGGTGCTGATGTGCCGGTGTTTATTTATGGCCGCTCGGCGTGGGCGGAGGGCGTCGGTGAGGAGTTGACTCCCCTGACACTCGACGAGCCCTGGTTTCTCGTCATCCAGCCACCCTGCACCGTTTCCACAGCCGAGGTGTTCAACGCACCGGATTTGACACGCAATACGCCTCCGATCAAAATACGCGCCTTCCTTGCGGGCGGTGGGCGCAATGATTGCGAAGCAGTGGTGCGAGCCCGCTACCCGGAGGTAGCAGAGGTCCTAGATTGGCTAGCGAACCGGGTCGAAGCACGTATGACCGGGACAGGTGGCTGCGTGTTTGCAAAATTCGACTCCGAGCGAATGGCTAGAGACATACTCATTGAAGTGCCGAACCGCTGGAAGGGCTTTGTGGCCAAAGGGATGAACCGTTCCCCCTTGCTCGATCGCGTGGATAACGAGGCCTAACTAGCCGGGTCAGTAGGTGCTGATATCGATATGACAGTTCGCACTGGGGTGTCGCCAAGTGGTAAGGCACGGGGTTTTGATCCCCGCATTCCCAGGTTCGAATCCTGGCACCCCAGCCAGTTCCTAATGGCGGGAGATTGAGGGCAGCATGTCACTCGCAACAATGATGATCTTTACCGGCAACGCCAACCCGCGGTTGGCGGAAGCGATAGCCGGACATCTCAAAATCCCCTTAGGCAAGATCAACGTGGGGCGCTTTAGCGACGGTGAGGTGATGGTCGAGATCATGGACAACGTCCGGGCCCGCGATGTCTTCATCGTGCAGCCGATATGCCCGCCGACCAACGACAATCTGATGGAGCTACTGGTAATTACGGATGCGATTCGTCGGGCCTCGGCGGCACAAATCACGGCTGTAATACCGTATATGGGCTATGCGCGTCAGGACCGCCGGCCTCGCTCGGCACGGGTGCCCATCAGCGCAAAGGTCGTGGCTAACATGATCGCGAGTGTTGGAATAGACCGGGTATTAACGGTTGACCTCCATGCCGACCAAATCCAGGGTTTCTTTGATATGCCGCTTGACAATGTCTATGCATCGCCGGTTCTGCTCGGGGACATTTGGACACACAAGGATTCGGACCTCGTGGTGGTCTCACCTGATATTGGGGGCGTGGCACGGGCAAGGGCGTCGGCCAAGCGTCTCGACGATACGGAACTTGCAATCATCGACAAGCGCAGGCCCAACCCGAATGAAGCCCAGGTGATGCACATCATCGGTGACGTGAATAGTCGCACCTGTATCATCATTGATGATGTCGTTGATACAGCTGGAACACTTTGCAAAGCGGCAAGCGCATTGAAAAACAATGGGGCAAAGAATGTGGTGGCGTACTGTACGCATCCGGTGCTCTCAGGGAATGCAGTTCAGAATATCGAATCGTCAGAGTTGGACGAGGTGGTGGTTACCGATACCATTCCGTTACGTGAAGACGCCGCCAATTCCAAGCGGATTCGCCAGCTCAGCGTGGCAGGGATGATGGCGGAGAGTGTGCGCCGCATCAGTGAAGGCGAATCGCTGAGCTCGATGTTTATAGACTGATTCAGTTGACTCCAAGCCTGGTCGCGGGATTGGAGTCGATGGTCGCCGCCGAAAAGCGGCTTTGGCACCAGAAGAGGAGTGCGATAATGAGCCAATTTGAACTCAATGCAGAGTTGCGAGAAATCGTAGGGAAAGGTGCGAGCCGCCGGCTACGTCGCGCCGGCAGGATCCCGGCGATAATTTACGGTGCGAGCGATGAACCCATTCCGGTCGCTCTTTATCATGATCAGATTACCCAACAGCTTGCGCACGAAGCATTTTACTCGAGCATCATGACGCTCAAGATCGGGGATCGGGTTGAACAGGTTGTCCTCAAGGATCTACAGCGTCATCCAAGTAAGCCTCAAATCCTACACATGGATCTGCAGCGCGTTCAGATGGACGAAAAATTGACGATGCGTGTACCGTTGCATTTTGTCAATGAAAGCACCTCCCCCGGCGTTAAGGAGGAACGCGGGATTGTTACGCATCTAATGACGGATCTTGAAGTGATGTGTTTGCCAAAGGATCTGCCCGAGTATATGGATGTCGACTGCGGAGCGCTGCGCGTCGGCGATACAGTCACGCTTGGCGACATCAAAATCCCGGATGGTGTGGAGATTATGGCGCTTTCCAAAGAGGGTGGGCACTCTCGACCTGTGGTGGCGGTCCAGCCGCCGCAAGTGATCGAGATAGAGGAAGAGGTGGCAGAAGAAGCGGAGGTCGCTGCCGCGGAGGAGGAAGCGGCTGTCGGTGAAGAGGCTAAGGAGCCCAAAGCTGCTGAGGAGCCAGAAGAGAAGCAGGAATAGCACTGACCCAGAGCGTTGCTTTTGCCTTCACGGATTGATTTGATCGTGGGCTTGGGTAATCCTGGCCGTGAATACGCTGACACGCGGCACAATGCCGGGTTTTGGTTTGTTGATCAGCTCGCCCGTCAGCATGGCCTCGAGTTCCACACGGAAGCGAAGTTTTACGGCAGCGTGTGCCGCATCAGTGAAGACGACCACGATTGCTGGCTGTTAAAGCCCAATACGTTTATGAACGAGAGCGGACGGTCCGTCGCTGCACTCGCCCACTTTTATCGTATCCCGGCCGAACGTATCTTGATTGCCCATGATGAGATTGATCTGCCCCCGGGTTATGTGCGCCTCAAGGAACAGGGTGGGCACGGCGGTCACAATGGATTGAGGGATGTCATTAAGCACTTGAGTGAGGATGCATTCGTGAGGCTGCGGGTTGGCGTAGGGCACCCTGGTGATCGTGACTTGGTCACGCCCTATGTCCTTGGGCGTGCAACACAGGCCGAGCGCGACGCAATTCAGACCGCAATAGATGATGCAATGGAAGTAATGCCGATGGTAATTGAAGGGGACCTGCAGCAAGCGATGAACACGCTGCACGCACAACCACCAGATGCACCCGCCGAGGATGTGGACTAACGTAGTAAAGGACACAAGCCGGCAGACTTTCTGTTGGTTCGGGAGCACGCCGAGCAACCATCAAAGCATTGATAAACTAAAGGCCGACTCATGGGATTCAAATGCGGGATCATCGGTCTCCCGAATGCCGGTAAATCAACCCTCTTTAATGCCCTAACCGGCGCCGCAGTGGCGGCGGAAAACTATCCATTTTGTACGATTGACCCACATGTTGGTGTTGTGGAGGTGCCGGACGGGCGGCTACAGCAGATCGCCGCGCTTATTAAGCCTCCGCGTGTGGTGCCTGCGCATATGGAGTTTGTTGATGTCGCCGGGCTTGTCGCGGGCGCCTCAAAAGGTGAGGGACTGGGTAACCGATTTCTTGCGCACGTTCGCGAAACTCAAGCAATTGCCCACGTCGTACGTTGTTTCGAGGATCCAAACGTTGTACACGTGCGTGGCGTGGTGCAACCAGTTTCTGACATCGACGTCGTGAATACGGAGCTTTGCTTGGCGGATCTGGAAACAGTCGAAAATGCACTTGTCAGGGAATCGAAGAAGATCAAGACGGGAAATAACAAAGCGCTACCGGTGCATGCGATCCTTGGGAAGGCACGGGATCACCTCGATGGTGGCTTGCCCGTTCGAACCATGGTGCTTGCGCATAAGGAACAACTTGTACTAGATGAGCTGCATCTTCTCACGTTAAAGCCGACCCTTTACATTGCCAACGTGGATGAGCACGGATTGTGCAATGACCCCGGGCTTTCTGAGCTACGTGAGTTAGCTGAAAGGGAAGGCGCGGTTGTTGTGCCCCTCTGTGCCGCGTTTGAGGCGGCGTTGAGTGGACTATCAGATGAGGAAAAGGAAGCGTTTTTGGCTGAGCTCAGCATCGATGAACCTGGACTGAATCGCGTCATTCATGCAGGCTATTCCTTGTTAGGTCTGCAGACCTTTTTCTCCGCGCAACCAAATGAAGGACGTGCCTGGACCATTAAAGCGGGCGCTACTGCACTAGATGCCGCGGGGATGATCCATAGTGATTTCAAGCGTGGCTTTATTCGCGCAGAAGTCATTTCATTCGAAGATTTCATCGCCTGCGAGGGCGAACAGGGCGCAAAGGAAGCGGGGAAATTACGACTCGAAGGTAAGGACTACGTTGTTCAGGATGGCGATGTGATCTTTTTCCGGTTTAACGTGTAGTCTGTTTAAAGAAAACGTCAGGGATCAGTGAAATGGCCAAGTGAATTTGGCCGGATTGCTGGCTTAAAGTACATAGCGAATTTGGTTAAGGTATAGGGGATTGGCGAGTGTGTCATCGATGACGGAAGGGTCTAAGAGCTATTTGTTCGTTTATGGAACGCTCAGAAAAGTGCTCGAACACCCATTGCACGAGGTCCTTACGATCTACGGGGAATTCGTGGGCGATGCTATTATGCCAGGTCGTCTCTATGACGCAGGGGATTATCCTGCGGCTGTTCCCGCACCTGATGGCACCGAGGTCATACATGGGGAGCTCTATTATCTGCGAGAACCGCAACGTATTTTGGACAAACTGGATCGGTACGAAGGATGCATTGCGCCTGAGGCTCGGCGAGCTGAATATCGTAGAGAATACTTTGATGTGCGCCTCTATACGGGCGATCGTGTGAAGGCTTGGGTCTATCTATATAATTTACCGACCGAACAACTTACCCAAATCCCCTCAGGCGATTATCTGCAGTGGTTAGACAAAGGGAACGGGCGAAAACGCAAAGCCTCGATGGAATCTGACTAGCTGGCTAGCACGGGCCAACATGAAACACCACAAACTTCGCGTGGAGATCATCGGGTTTGCCCGGGCAATGAATCAGTGCGGGTTGAATCAAGGGACATCAGGAAACGTAAGCGCCCGCATTCAGGGTGGCTTTCTAATCACACCAACGGGGATTAGCTACGAGGTCATTGAAGCTAAGGACATTGTGGAGGTGGAGATCGATGGCCATGGCCCCCCCGGACAGCTTAAACCGTCAAGTGAATGGTATTTCCACCGCGCAATTCTGGTTGCCCGTGATGATGCCAATGCTGTCATTCATGTGCATTCTCCTTATGCTACGGCTCTTGCCTGTACTGGCAGAGGCATTCCGGCGTTTCACTATATGGTGGCATTTGCTGGGGGCAACTCGATACGGTGTGCACCGTATGCGACCTTCGGAACGGAGGCGCTTTCTGTGAACGTGGTCCAGGCATTGAAGGGGTGTCAGGCTTGTTTACTCGCCAACCATGGCATGGTGGCTATTGGACCTAATCTGGAAACGGCTTACCGTTTAGCCAGGGAGATTGAGTATCTAGCCAAGCAATACTGTATTGCTTTGCAAATCGGCGGAGTGACCCTGCTTGATGAAGATGAAATGCAAAGGGTGCTTGAGAAGTTCCGGGATTACGGTAAGCAAGATGTCTGAACATTCCCGGCGATGTATACGGATTCCACAAAAGATCTTTGTTTTCTCCCATATGGGTGCACGTGGCGCAATGGGACGTCAGACGGTAAA
Organism: Gammaproteobacteria bacterium; assembly: GCA_027296625.1. Lineage (NCBI taxonomy): Bacteria > Pseudomonadati > Pseudomonadota > Gammaproteobacteria > Gammaproteobacteria bacterium. Next base: position 6,826 of record JAPUIX010000107.1, read on the forward strand.
CTGAATGCATTCACGCCATGGGGAGAAATCATACGGCGTTACGTGGAGGTAGGACCAGATGAACATGAAGCGATTCTTAATTGCCTGTGTGGTGGTTTTTATTTTTATATTTGCCTATGAGTGGCTATTCCATGGTGTCTTGCTCCGTGACCTGTACGCAGAGACACCAACACTTTGGCGTGGACAGGCAAACATGCAAGGATACCTTCATTGGTTGCATATCGGCCAACTTTGGTTTGCTGTGCTATTTTGTTTGATTTTCGTTAAGGGTTATGAGAATAAAGGGTTAGGTGAGGGGATCCGGTATGGGCTATTGATTGGATTATTGTTCATTGGTCCAAATCTCATTATCTATGCTGTGCAACCGCTACCAGCAATACTCGTTGTCGCTTGGTCAATCGGTGGCCTCATCGAGATGATCATTGCGGGTCTCATTGCTGCCGCGCTGTATCGTCCAGCGATCTGATGACGGGTTGCAGGATGGAGATGGCCTGACCAGACGTCGATACGACATCGTTCGGTTCGGAGGCTTTATGCGAATTTCTTGCTACATGATCTTTGTATGCGTGCTTGCGACATTGCCGGGGTGTGCCCTGAGCCCGCAGACAATCACCATCGACCCGGTCCTACAGGTGGAACGGGCTCAGGCTATTGGCCAGGGGAGAACTCTTGCACTGGAGGTGGTGGATAGCAGGCCAAGCCCTATTATTGGCAAGCGCGGCGGGGTGTACCCCGAGACGTCATCCATCAGCACGACGGGTGACATTACGCCAAATATATGGCGGGCTGTCAGTGCCGTGCTCAGTGATTATCAGTTTTCTGTGGTCGAAGGGGATGCTGACGGGTCACTGAAGATGAAAGTGGTGATTGAGTCGATTGATTATGTGGCATCCGGTGGATCTCGCGTAACCGGGGTGACAACGAGTGCAGTCGTTGGAGTTGTATGCGTCAATGGGACACGGGAATTCACAGGCCGCTACAGAGGCAACACCTCAAGAGATATTTTCATTACACCCGACACAGAGGACAATCAAAAACTCATCAATGAGACCCTTGCTAAGGTGTTGGATCGCGTGGTCTCCGATGAAAAACTCTTGGAGTTTATTTCCCAATAAGGTCAGTGCATCGTAAGCATTTGGAATCAGTTAAACTCAGAGTCTCACGTTGTTTCTGAGTAGGAAGCGCTGCGTTTTCCGGGCGGCTAAAATTTTGAACTGCGTCTAACGGTTGTGCCCTAGTCAGAATCGTGAGCTCTATAGGCGACGATCTTATCATTCAGCATCATGGGGATTATGATGAGATCGCGCTCTCCAATATACTCGTGATCGGCTGCTCCTTTTGCCAGTGTAAGCAATACTTCTGCTTCTCCTGTGGGTTTGATGTGATAGAGCTTGCCAGCCACCCAATCGGTGACGTAATAGTCGCCATCCCTATCTGATTCGACGCCGTCGAGATTGCCAACAGGCATGCCGTTCCCGAGGCTGCTTATAGACTTGTCTTTATAAGCCACGACTTTGAGGTGCCCTGGGACCTTTGTATCGAAACCTTGTGTTCGAACTCCCCACGCAGCAACGACGAGTCGATCCTGTTCGGCATGTAACCCGTTTGGAGACTCTAATTGGGGACTAATGAGCCAAACCTCAAAGGTGTTATCGCTTAACCGGTAGATAGTATCGGTCATCATGTCAGAGACATAGACATTGCCATGGTGATCCACCGTGACGTCGTTAAGGAACACAGCATCCGACGCCTCATAGCGGTTTATGATCTTGGCCTTAGCGATATCGATTTCCACGAGGGCGTCGACGTCGGACACATAGAGGGTGTCTTCGTGCAGCGCAAGCCCTTTTGGTGCATTGAGCGAGGTTACCCATTCAAGTTCAATGATTTCACCATCCATGGCGACCTTGGAAAGATATCCTTGGCCGTTTTTCTCGTCTGCTGGACCATTAACGTTGGAGACGTAGAGAATATCGCGTTTGCGATCGTGGATGACAGATTCAGGCTGCTTGAATACCGCAGGGGTTTCCCAGATCAGAACCAGATCCTCGCCATGTGCCGAAATATTGAGTGGCAGTATCAAGCCTAGCAGGCAAGTGAAGCAGGTAAGCGCGATTCGTTTTGCCATCGTTGTCTCCTGTTTCTAGTTTGCGGCTGATAAATCACCGAATAGCTCTGTGAGTTTTGCGCCTGGGTCATCAGCTGACATAAGCGCCTCACCAATCAGGAATGCATTGACGCCCTGTTTTCGCATTAACGCCACATCCTCCCGGGTATGGATTCCGCTTTCCGTAATCACGGTGCGGTCATGAAACACATCGACTAGTAGCCCGATGGTTGTTTCAATATCCGTCTCAAAGGTATGAAGGTCTCGATTATTAATTCCAATCAATGGGACGCGTAACATGAGACCGCGTTCTAGTTCTTCCCGGTTATGAACTTCAACGAGCACCCCCATCCCAAGTTCTGCTGCAAGCTCTGAAATGTCTTGCATCTGCCGATCTGTGAGGATTGCTACTATTAATAGAATGCAGTCGGCACCGATCACTCGTGCTTCGTAGACTTGATACGGATCAACCGTGAAGTCTTTGCGCAACACGGGCAATGATGAGGCAGCGCGTACCTGCCGAAGGTGATCGTCAGCACCCTTGAAAAATGCGCCATCGGTAAGCACCGATAGACAAGTTGCGCCGGCCTTTTCGTAGGATACAGCGATCGCTGCAGGCTCATAGTTTTCCCGAATGATCCCTTTACTCGGTGAGGCCTTTTTAAGCTCCGCAACGACTGCGGCTTTCCCAGCTGTGAGTTGTTGTGTGATGGCGGCAACAAATCCTCGGGTAGGCGGTTGATCCGCAGCTCGCTGTTTCAGTGAATCTAACGGCGATCGTGCCTTCTGATCGTCAATATGCTCTTGTTTGCATCGAAGAATCTCTTTGAGGATATCTGGTGTGTCAGTCATAGGTAGAATGGAACCAGGAAATTCGTGTTAGTGTTGGTTGATCCTAGGAGACTACGTTGCTAGATGCTGTTCGTGAACTCAATTAGGGAATTGAGTTTTTTCCGAGCGGCACCCGTAGCGATCACCGATTGTGCTGTTTCGATTGCGCCTTTTAGATCCTCAGCTAATCCTGAGGTATAAATTGCGGCGCCGGCGTTCAAGGTGACGATATCCTGAGGGGGGCCCAGTTTGTTGTCAAGGACTGCGCGCATAACTGCTAGACTTGCATCCACACTGTCCACAGTGAGCACGTCTGCGCTGGCCCGTGTTAGGCCGAATTGTTCTGGTGTTATGTCATAGGTTTCGATTGTGTTGTTTACTAGTTCCGCGACAGATGTCGGTGCCGATATGCTGAGCTCGTCCATCCCGTCTGCGGCGTAGACAACCATCACGTGTTTATTTCCGAGATCTTTAAGTACAAGGGCGAATGCTTCGACCCATTCCTTGCTGAAAACGCCGAGTACATGATTCGGTGCACCAGCCGGATTGGTTAGGGGACCCAAAAGGTTAAATATCGTACGCATCCCCAATTCACGGCGTGGCCCAATGGCATATTTCATAGCGCTGTGATGCAAGGGTGCAAACATAAACCCGAGACCGATATTATTGATGCAACTTGCGGTTTGCTCGGGTGTGAGGTCGAGCTTCACACCAGCCGCTTCGAGGACGTCGGCACTTCCGCACCGGCTTGAAACGGCGCGGTTCCCGTGCTTCGCGACCCGGGCCCCCGCCGCAGCAGCGACAAAAGCGGCCGTTGTGGAAATATTAAAGGTACCCACTCCATCACCGCCGGTTCCGCATGTGTCAACCAGGTGGTCTTTGGAGACAACTACTTTGGTTGAAAGTTGGCGCATCACCCGGGCCGCCGCTGCGATCTCGGTTACGGTCTCGCCCTTCATGCGCAGTCCAACGAGAAATGCACCAATTTGCGCAGGTGTTGCCTTGCCGCTCATGATGGTATGCATCACGGTGCTCATCTCGTCGGACGTCAGATTGCGGTGTTCAGTTACGGCGCGAATGGCCGCTTGCATTTCCACTTGCGACTCCTGGCAGCTCTTCGGTGTGTTTAGGAGTGAACGAAGATGCGCGTCAGCGAATTCTGGGGGCGGCGCCGGGTTGCGCGTCGTACCCAAGCTCATGTGCCCTCATCTCGGTCATCGCACTCAATTTAGGGCTAAAAAGTTCGCCAGCAAATCATGCCCATGGCGCGTGAGGATAGACTCCGGATGAAACTGGACACCAATGACAGGATAATCTCGGTGCCGCACCCCCATAATTTCGTCGATCTCACCGTCGGGCGTCTCAGTCCAAGCGGTTGTCTCCAGGCAGTCCGGGAGCGTATCTTTTTCCACGACAAGCGAGTGATAGCGCGTTGCGACGAACGGATTCTCGAGCCCCGTAAAAACGTCACTGCCTTTGTGTTTAATTAATGAGGTTTTGCCATGCATGATCTCATTCGCGTGAACGATTCGGCCACCAAAAGCTTGGCCGATGCTTTGATGACCAAGGCAGACGCCGAGCACGGGGGTTTCGCTACTAAAGCGCTTAATCACATCAATTGATATGCCGGCTTCGTTTGGTGTGCATGGGCCAGGAGAAATCACAATATGATTAGGCGCAAGTCCTTCAATTTCAGCCAAGGTGATCTGGTCGTTGCGGTAGACGCGAACGTCGGCTCCGAGCTCCCCGAAATATTGCACGAGGTTGTAGGTGAAGGAATCGTAGTTGTCTATCATCAGCAGCATACAATTACCTGCTCAGCTTAGATGCAACATGATTACGTCATTGACGTGTCTATTGCCCGTTGAGTCCTTTTTCGGCCATCGATACGGCACGAAAGATAGCGCGTCCTTTATTCATCGTCTCGTCCCATTCCCGGCTGGGTATCGAATCGGCTACGATCCCAGCGCCAACCTGGATATGCAAGGTTTTATCCTTGATTAGTGCGGTGCGTATGGCAATGGCAGTGTCCATGTTACCAGCCCAGGACAGGTAGCCCACAGCACCGGCATAGACTCCGCGTTTAACTGGTTCGAGTTCATCAATGATCTCCATAGCACGGATCTTGGGAGCGCCTGACACCGTTCCTGCCGGAAAGGTTGCCCGCAGCACATCAATTGCCGTCTTTCCAGGCTTCAATTTGCCCGTAACGTTAGACACGATATGCATCACGTGGGAGTAGTATTCAATGATCATCTGTTCCGTTACACGAACAGTTCCCATCTCGGCAACACGGCCAACATCATTTCGGCCAAGGTCGATTAACATCAGGTGTTCAGCGAGTTCTTTTGGATCACTCAGCAGGTCGCGCTCTAGTGTTTGGTCTTCTTCCTCATTTTGGCCACGGGGCCGGGTTCCCGCTATCGGCCGTACCGTCACCAAACCGTCTTCCAGGCGTACTAAGATTTCCGGCGAGGAGCCGACGATATGGAAGTCATCCAAGTCCAAATAATAGAGGTAAGGGGACGGATTTAAACAACGCAGGGCACGATAAAGATTGAGAGGTGGTGCTGCAAACGGGATAGATAATCGTTGTGATAGTACGGTCTGCATTACATCGCCCTCGACAATGTAGTGTTTAATCCGTTTAACTGCGTCCTCAAATTTTTCTCGGGTAAATCCTGAAACGAAATCTTCTTCCTTTACGGACCGAGGATCGGGCGTGTTCGGATCTGATAGAGGCGCCTGCATCAATTGCTCTACAAGCGTGTCAAGACGGTGGTGGACCTGCTCAAAAGCAGAGCTATCTTCAGGATTAGCGTGCACAATAATGTAAAGTTTCCCGCTGAGATTATCGAAGACGACAACCTCGTCAGACACCATCAACAAAATGTCCGCACAGCCTAGCGGATCGTCTTGGCGCAGATTGGCAAGTCTAGGCTCGATGTAGCGGACCGTATCGTAGCCAAAATAGCCAACAAGTCCGCCGGTCACACGGGGAAGACCGGGGATAGGTGCAACACGAAATCGTCCGTGAAACGATTCGATCCACTCTAACGGATCGTCAGCTTCTGTGTGCTCGATAACGTTGCCGTCTTCCTCAACTTTGATTTCGTTGCCGGCGATACGCACGACGGTTTTGGCTGGCAGGCCAATTATGGAGTAACGACCCCATTTTTCGCCGCCGTGGACGGACTCGAACAAATAGGAGTATCGGCCTTTTGCGAGTTTCAGATAGGCGCTTAACGGCGTGTCCAGATCCGCCAAGACCTGGCGCATCACTGGGATTCGATTGTACCCCTGCGCGTTGTACGTCTCGAATTCTTGGTGAGTAACGGCCGAGGATTTCATCGCCTAGATCAACGACGGTAATTCAGCGAGCGAATCGACGGTTGCATCCGGCCCGGCGCCGTCGATGTTCCCCCCTTGGTTGTAGCCGTATGTTACGCACAAGATTTGAAAACCTGCTGCACGGGCAGCCTGGATATCATTCACCGTGTCGCCGACCATCAGAGCCTTTTCTGGCTCAACGCCGAAATACTGTGCGGCATGCAGCAAGGGCATCGGATCTGGCTTCTTCTTGGGCAGTGTGTCACCACAGATAATGATGGCAAAGTCGTCATAAATGCCAAGTGTCTGGAGCATTGGCTGAGTGAACTGCGCAAGTTTGTTGGTTACGCAGCCTAATTGGTAGGCTGACTGCTGAAGGTAAGTCAGACCCTCACGTGCACCTGGATACAGCGTGCTGCGCTCGCAAGTGTTTTCCCCATAAAGCTCGAGCAATATGGCGAACGCACGATCGAACAACGCATTGTCTGGTTTCCCCTCAAAACCATCGACCAGCGCCCGTTTCACGAGGCGCTGCAGGCCGTTTCCCATCCACTGGCGAACCTTCTCAGTGCCGCGTGGCGGAAGGCCAAGGTGCTCAAGCATCCGGTCGATGCAATAGGCAAGATCCGGTACGCTGTCGACCAGCGTTCCGTCCAGATCGAGGAGCACCATTTCAGGTTTGCTGAGACACATTGGATTCTAGGAGTACGGGACCTTAACAGATCGATTTACGTCATTTTGCAAGCGGTACTATCCGGTTGCCACACGACTATCTCCCTAACTTCGCAAGCTCATGGCGCATGGCATCAATCGTCGTTTTGTAATCATCACTTCCAAAGATTGCCGAACCCGCGACAAAGGTATCTGCACCGGCGCTAGCAATTTCTTGAATGTTCTCGACCCTTACCCCGCCATCAATCTCAAGACGAATGCGATGACCACTTTCATTGATTATATGACGTGCCTCCTTTAACTTTGCGAGCACGCCCGGGATAAATTGCTGCCCGCCATATCCTGGATTAACGGACATAAGCAATATCATATCGACTTTATCTAATACGTACTTGAGGCAATCGAGCGGCGTTGCCGGGTTGAATACGAGCCCGGACTTACAACCGGAATCGCGTATCAGTTGCAGTGTGCGATCAATATGTTCACTGGCTTCAGGGTGAAACGTAATGTAGGATGCCCCGACCTTCGCGAAATCCGGAATGATGCGGTCTACTGGTTTAATCATCAGATGTGTATCAATCGGGGCGGTGATCCCATAATTTCTGAGTGCCTCGCAGATCACGGGGCCAAACGTGAGATTGGGCACGTAGTGGTTATCCATCACATCGACATGAATAAAATCTGCGCCTGCGTTGAGAACACGACTCGCCTCGTCACCGATCCGCGCAAGATCAGCAGACAGGATTGAGGGGGCTATCAGATACTTAGGCATGTTGCTCCCAGGAAAGCGTCTCATTGTCGAAAATTAAAGAGCGCAACTTTACCGTATTAGGCCACCGATGGCCACTCAGCGTGACCCATAGCCTTGCACCGATCCCTTCGGTACGATGGTAACCCTTAACCAAAAAGCCTAGAAAGGAATCGTTGAAGAGGATCCTGGCATGGCAATCGCATTGGCTATTCATATTCTATCCGCAATCATATGGGTAGGTGGTATGTTCTTCGCCTACGTGTGTCTACGTCCTGTTGCAAGCTCGCTGTTAGAAACGCCGCAGCGTTTGCCGTTATTATCTGGAGTCCTGAAGCGATTTTTCCGATGGGTATGGGTTGCCATTATTCTTCTTCTGACAACGGGGTTTTGGATGGGCTTTGGTCTGTTCAAAGCCCTGTCGAACTGGCCACTGTACGTTCAATTAATGATGGGTCTCGGGATTTTCATGGCCCTACTTTTTGTCTATCTGTTCTTTGTACCCTATCAGCGACTCACGAAGGTACTGGCCAAGAACAATCTAAAGGAAGCTGGGTGTCAATTTGGTCGCATTCAGTTGATTGTCGCCATCAACCTCATACTGGGTTTTTTAGTGTCGATTATCGCGAGTGCAGGCAGATATCTGTGATGATTCATATAGCGAAAAAGTGGGGATAAGCAGTGTGGCGAAGATGTAGGCAACACACTCGATTGCCCTGATCCCCGTACGGCCAATTGAAACAAGAGGCACTTCCTATATAAAAGGTGCAAAAGATAGATGGACTATCTGATAGTGGCCCTGACATGTATGGGTGCCAGTGCCATGACCTTTTTCTCCGGGTTCGGGCTGGGCACGCTCATCTTACCGGTTTTTGCGATCTTCTTTACGGTCGATGTCGCTGTAGCCTTAACGGCCGTGGTTCACTTTCTGAACAATCTGTTTAAGCTCTTCCTAGTGGGCAAATATGTGGACAAAAGGATCGTATTGCGTTTCGGGTTCCCTGCAATCGGTGCCGCCTTTCTTGGTGCTTGGCTACTTGTTTGGCTAATCGACATTCCTCCCCTTTATGAGTACGAAATATCGAACCACACATTTTACGTCACGCCAATCAAATTGACGGTCGCGGTCCTGATCTTTGTTTTCGCTATATACGATGTGATGTCAGAAGTACCGTCAGCCTCATTCAATCAGCGATACCTTCCGCTTGGTGGGCTAGCAAGTGGATTTTTTGGTGGACTTTCCGGATACCAAGGCGCGCTTCGCAGCGCGTTTCTGGTCGGTTGTAATCTTTCAACGGCAACGTTTATTGGCACCAGCGCAGTGATCGCCTGCCTGGTCGATGTTGCACGCATCGCTGTATATGGATCTCACTATACTGCTCAAGGACTCAATAATTCGATTACCCTGGTAGCCACGGCGGCCCTAGCGGCTTTTATTGGAACATTTATTGGTTCAAGGTTCATCAAAGCAGTAAGCATCACGAGGGTGAGAGATCTTGTTGGGGGGCTCCTATTAATTTTTGCCCTCATTCTTGGCATTGGCCTGATTTGATGAGCCCCGGTCTTGAACGCGAAACATGGTCTTGATGCACAGTGCAATGGGTCCTGCTTTAACAAAACGGAGATCGCGTATTATCCGTCTCGTGAGGGCTTTAGCGTTTGAGGGCCTCTAATGCTTATACGTTACGGCCATGCTGGCGTAATGCCCAGGCAACGTGCTCTTGTACTAGCGCCGATGGGTACGATTGTTTTTCCTCGAGTGCGGCGATTACCTTCTGTGACGTGGGCGTGTTACCCAGGGCAACTGCGATATTTCGAAGCCACATTTCATAGTTAATGCGTCGTATCGCGGAGCCCTCTGTACGCGCAAGGAACTCGCTTTTGGTCCATGAAAATAGGTCAATAAGCGCCGGCGCGTCTAATCCGCTGCGCGCCCTAAAATCATTTTCTTCTGTATTCTGTGCAAAGCGGTTCCAGGGGCACACCAGCTGGCAGTCATCGCAACCATAAATGCGATTGCCAATCAGAGGACGAAATTCCTCGGGTATTGTCCCCCGAAGTTCAATTGTGAGATACGAAATGCAACGACGTGCATCAAGCTGATAGGGGCCGAGAATTGCTTTGGTTGGACATATGTCGATGCAGGCCGTACAAGTTCCGCAATGGTTGCCGTCGCTTTCCGGGTCTGTGGGCAAGGGAAGATCGGTATAGAGTTCTCCTAAGAAAAACCAAGATCCAACGTTGCGATTAATTAGGTTGGTATGTTTGCCGATCCAGCCAAGGCCTGCCTTTTGTGCCAGCGCCTTTTCAAGCACTGGGGCACTGTCGACGAAGGCGCGGTATCCGAACGACCCGGTTACGGCCTCAATTTTGTCAGCAAGTACCTTTAGGCGTTTTTTCATCACTTTGTGGTAGTCCCGCCCCAAGGCATATCGGGAGACATAGGCGAGTGTTGGGTCGTGGAGCACGGTTTGCGGGTGTTTCGCGTCGGGGGGAAGGTAGTCCATACGAACAGAAATAACGCGAATTGTGCCAGGCACAAGATCGATCGGGCGACTCCGTCGCATACCGTGGTATGACATATAGTCCATCGCGCCATGCATCCCTTTGGCGAGCCAGTTGAGCAGGTGGACTTCATCGTTATTCAGGTTGGTATCAGTGATACCGACCTGCTGAAAGCCAAGCTGATTACCCCATTGCTTGATCTGCTGTGCAAGGGTTACGTAGTCGGCGGCCGAATGCTTTCTTGTCGTTAGCATCGCTGTGTTCACATCTAGGAATCGGTTAGAGGCTCCTTATAGATAAGTGTAAGCTTTTTTCATCACGGACAAAAAGCCAATGTATTTGATCAACGCATCATACTGCTCGATAGTCTCGCTCGGCGGCTGGGCTCACCGGGAACGAACTTTAATCCTCATCTTGCAGGGGCTATGATGTATCGATATAAAGGGTCCACGTCATGATTCTTCCAAGGTTAAAAAGTGGCAGAGCTGAGCTACATGGTTGACTTTTTAGATGATTGAGTACCTAAAGAGCTGGTATCACCGGTACTTTTCTGATCCACAGGCAGCACTGCTTGCCATCCTTTTGGTGCTGAGCTTTGCTGTCATCATGACAATGGGGGAGATGCTCGCCCCGTTACTCGCCGCCGTCATCATTGCGTATCTTCTTGAGGGGTCCGTCTATCAGATGGAAAAGCGCGGGATTGTGCGTATTCTTGCAGTAACCTCTGTGTTCCTCGTGTTTTTGGCATTTATTGTTTTTCTCGTACTAGGACTCTTTCCGCTTCTGTCTCGCCAGCTGACTGAGTTTTTCCAAGAGCTACCTAAAATGATTGGGAGCGGGCAGGAGTTGCTGTTGAGACTACCGGAGAAGTACCCACAACTCATATCTGCAGAGCAGGTTGCCGAAGTCATTGCGGGAATAAAAGCTGGCATCAGTGGCTTAGGTCAAAATGTGGTGTCTTATTCATTGGCTTCCATTCCAGCCATTATTACTGTCCTGGTGTATCTGATCCTTGTGCCTCTGCTGGTGTTCTTTTTCCTCAAAGACAAGTCCGAGATTACCGCTTGGCTAGGTGGGTTTTTGCCTCGTGAGCGCCGTTTGGTAAAGGAAGTGTGGAAGGAAATGGATGCACAGATCGGAAATTATGTTCGAGGTAAGTTCTACGAGATCATCATCGTTGGGGCGGTAACTTATATTGTTTTTAACCTGATGGATCTGTCTTATGCACCATTGCTTGCGGTGATCGTGGGTCTCTCGGTGCTCATACCTTATATAGGTGCTGCTGTGGTGACCTTGCCGGTGGCGCTGGTAGGGTATTTTCAATGGGGCTTGAGTTCCGAATTCGCTTGGCTGCTTGTATGGTACGCCGGGATCCAATTTCTTGATGGTAATGTCCTTGTCCCAATCTTGTTCTCTGAAGCCCTTAACCTTCATCCTGTTGCCATCATCGGTGCGATTTTGGTATTTGGTGGTTTGTGGGGGTTTTGGGGTGTTTTCTTCGCTATCCCGCTTGCGACCTTGGTAAAAGCACTAATCAATGTTTGGCCACGATCGGGGCACGAACCCGGTTCAGTTGCGGCACCTGATAAGCCCAAAGCCGACGAGGCAGCCTAGTCAAGTTTTCGATTGGTGGCTGTGCGTCGTACTCAATACAGAAGTTGCGAGTGAACGTATCGTTAAAGCGCTTCGGTAGCGAAATCCGCGAGTCGTGATCGCTCTCCACGACGCAAAGTAATATGTCCGCTGTGCGCCCAGTTTCTGAAGCGGTCGACAACATATGTCAGTCCTGATGTTGTTTCCGTCAGATACGGTGTATCAATCTGCTCGATGTTCCCCAGGCACACAACTTTAGTGCCGGGGCCTGCACGTGTGATGAGAGTTTTCATCTGCTTGGAAGTCAGGTTCTGCGCTTCATCAATAATGATGTATCGATTAAGAAAAGTGCGTCCACGCATCAAGTTGAGTGAACGCAACTTAATGCGGTTTTTTAGTAAATGTGCAGTTGCTGCACGTTCCCAGTCGCCACCTATGTCCGTATTGGTAAGGACCTCCAGATTATCCAGTAGCGCGCCCATCCAAGGGGTCATCTTCTCTTCCTCGGTCCCGGGGAGAAAGCCGATATCTTCCCCGACTGGAATGGTCACGCGAGTCATGACGATTTCCCGATAACGCTTGTGTTCCAGCGTCTGAACGAGGCCGGCGGCTAGCGCCAGCAACGTCTTGCCGGTCCCTGCTGCACCTAGCAGCGTCACAAAATCAACATCCTCTGCCATCAAGAGGTTGAGGGCAAAGTTTTGCTCTCGGTTGCGGGCATTAATGCCCCAGATGGTGTTTCCCGTACTGCGGTAGTCAATGACACGCTCAATGATCGCCTCTTCTTTATTGACATGGCGGACGATCGCTTCAAACGCGTCGTTGGAATCCGAGAATAGGCACTGGTACGGATAAAATCCGCCGCCGGTCGGATTAGGGAGGGCGTAGCTTGAATGTATACCTTTTTGTGCGGATACTTCGTTTATTTCTGGCCTTTCTATGAAATCCTCTCCGAGTTTCCCCATGCCTGTGTAAAGTAGGCTCACGTCATCCAAGACCTTATCGTTGTAATAATCTTCAGCTGGAATCCCAAGGACATGTGCCTTGATACGTAAATTGATGTCTTTTGATACGAGTGTGACGGTTCTTTGTTTGTGTAACTTTTGTAGCGCCAAGGCAGCGCCAAGTATTGAGTTATCTGGAATGCTGCCCGGTAAGTGCGCCGGCAAGTCTTCCATCAGCGTGCGAGTCTGCAGGAAAAGGCGACCATGTGGTATTGGGTTACCGTTTTGATGTTGGATGGCTGGCAACGCCAGTCCCTGCTCGATCGTGTTTTTATGCGTGTTCCCGATCAAGTCATCCAAAATTCGGCTGACCCGGCGAACGTTGCGCGCAACCTCTGATGACCCTTTTTTGGCAGCGTCTAGTTCTTCTAGTACCACCATCGGAACGTATACATCATGTTCTTTAAACCGAAAGAGTGCCCCGGGATCGTGCATTAACACGTTGGTGTCTATTATGAAAAGCTGGCGCTGTTTTGTCTTGGCCATGGTCATGAGGCAGGGGTAGTACGAATCAGGTAGATCTTATGGCGTCTAACACCTCGCTGATGTGGCCAGCTACTTTAACTTTTCGCCATTCCTTACGTAGGATACCGTTTTCATCTATCAAGAAGGTACTTCGCTCTACGCCCATGACCTTCCTGCCGAACATGGTTTTTTCTTTGATTACGTCATACTGGCTACATAGTATCTCATCCGCGTCGGATAGTAGATCGAAGGGTAACTGCAGCTTGCTCTTGAACTCTTCGTGGGATCGGATGCTGTCCCTTGAGACGCCCAAAATCACGGCATTATGGGTGGCGAATTCGGCAATGTGATCGCTGAATTCTTGGCCCTCGCGGGTACAACCTGGGGTATTGTCCTTGGGATAGAAATAAAGGATCACTTTTTTCCCTCTAAGACCAGAAAGGCGCACAGTCTTTGCGCCGGTCGCGGGCAGTTCAAAGTTAGGAACAGACTTTCCGAGTGTAGCTCGGCTCATAATGGGAGTTACGCCTTCGTGAATAACATTATTACGGGTTTGTCACTTTACGGGTTCGATGATCGCATCGAGGTTAAGATGATCACAAAAATCCATGAACTCCCCGCGCAAGGCAGCGATGGAAAGGCGACTTGGTATATTTATTGTCATGTGCAGCGAGAACATGGGAGTGCCGGTATGGTCGGCATGGTAGCTATTTGTGTACATATCTTGGATGTTTATATCTCGGGTCGCAAAAAAGTGGGCTATGTCGTTAACAATGCCCAGACGATCTAGGGACACAACGTCTACGGCATATGGCACAAACGTCGCTGCTGGCTTCGGAGAGTCAGTACGCTTCGCGGTGATACTTAAATCAAGTCTTTCCTCAAGACGTGGCAACATGTCTTCAATCTTTGCGATGGCATTCCAGGTGCCAGATACCATAAGAATCATTGCGATTTCGCCCCCCAGTACAGTCATTCGGCTATCCACGATATTGCAGCCACTGTCCTTGATGGCTTTGGAAAATTGGTCGACTATCCCGGGCTGGTTCTGTCCGAGTGAGACAATAACGAGGTGGTTTTGCATAGGAAATCGCTACAAGTTGGGGGCGCGCCTCGTGAGCATGTGAATCATTGTGCATTGATTGCGGCACGACCCGCAAGGGCGTTTACAGGTCACGGTATTGACGTGGGGGAACCATGAGTCGTGTTTGTTTGGACGCTTGTCTGGCCTGCTCTATTGTTGTCATGTCGATGCCAGGCCAGTAGTATGAAATGTTTGAATTCAATATGTTAGGCTGATTCGATGCTTCAAGGCAGTATGGTTGCGATTGTTACGCCCATGAAGGGGGGCGTAACGCATGATTCGCCTGTTGATTACAAACGCCTGAGGGACCTTCTGGAGTTTCACATTGAAAATGGGACAGATGGCATAGTTGCTGTCGGAACCACGGGCGAATCGGCAACGCTAGACGAACAGGAACATTGCGAGGTCATACGAGTCGTTGTTAAGCAGGTTGCGGGCCGGGTGCCCGTGATAGCGGGTACCGGGGCGAATTCCACGACGGAGGCTATTAGACTGACCCAGTGTGCCAAAGAAGCGGGTGCTGATGCCTGTCTCTTAGTTACCCCGTACTATAACAAACCCACCCAGGGGGGCCTCTATTTGCACCATAAAGCTGTGGCGGAGGCCGTCGTGATCCCTCAAATCTTGTATAACATTCCCGGGAGGACCGCGTGTGACATGCTGCCCGAAACGGTCGGGCGCTTGGCAAAGGTTGCCAACATTATCGGGATTAAAGAAGCAACGGCTGACCTTGTCAGGGTTGCGAAACTGAGGGAACTTTGTGGGAAGGATTTTCTCCTATTGAGTGGAGACGACGCTACGGCAATGGATTTCATGCTATTAGGCGGCAATGGTGTGATTTCTGTGACGGCCAATGTGGCACCAAGGGCGATGCACGAGATTTCTGCGGCCGCCATTGCCGGTGACCGGGCAGTGTCTGCGATAAACGACAAACTGGACGGGTTACACAAGGCTTTATTCGTCCAGTCAAATCCTATCCCGGTCAAGTGGAGCTTGTACCGCATGGGACTGATCGATGAAGCGATCCGCTTGCCTTTGACGTGGTTGGCGGAAGAGTTCCATGATGAGTTGAGGATGGCGATGGTACAGGCTGAGGTTTCCGTACTTTAGGTTCAGAGTGTGATGTCACGTAAATTGAATGGAGTGGTGCTGCTCCTGGCGATCACGCTTGTGGGTTGTCAATACTTTCCGACCCTCGATACTGTGGCGCCGGATCGACGGAAGGAGTACCGAAAGGCGCAGACGCTGGACGATCTCGAGATCCCGCCGGACCTTACTGCCGACTCGATTCAGGACACCATGGCTATTCCAGGAGGGCTTCCGGAAGGGGTAACTACACTGTCGGCTTATGCGGAGGAGAAGGAGTCGAGGTCTCGTGCCAAGCGGGAAGGTACAGCGGGTTCGACGGCCACCGGCGGCGCGGGTGTCATTGCCCTTGAATCGCTCCCCGACGAGCAGTGGCTCATTGTCAAGGGGAAACAATCTGACGTCTGGCCGCGGCTTCGCGAATTCTGGGCGAAGAAAAATTACGTTCTGGATTTAGACGACGAGGAGTTAGGTGTCCTGGAAACGGATTGGGTGGAGACGCGTACGAGTTCCGGGACGGTGCTGCGGGATAAATATAAGGTCTTTACGGAACCCGGTGCTCAGCCCGGCACCACGGCGCTCTTTGTCTCGCACGTGGGTGAAGTGCAGGTGCTCAATGAAGGAACCTTGGCATGGCAGGCGCGGAGCGATGGTGTCGAACTGGAACAACAGGCCGTTGCCCAGTTAAAAGCCTACTTTGGCGGTGGTACGACGGCGCCGGGTGCGGTGGCTGTGGCCGCGACTTCGGCGGCGTTATCGTACGATGGCCAGCCGGTCGGTGCGCCCGCACCTGCCAAACTTGCGGAGCTAGTGAGTGTCGGTGACGGGAAGGTCTATCTCACAGTGCTTGAAGAGTTCTCTAACGCGTGGCCACATACTGCAATGGCGCTTGACGAAGCGGGGCTCATGATCGACGACAAGGATCGCATACGGGGTGTCTATTATGTCCGTTATAGCGAAGATATGCAGCCGCCGGCGGCGGCTTCGGAAGATAAAGAAGGCTTATTATCAAAGCTGGCCTTTTGGAAGGGCGACAAAGATCAGTCGCCTGCTGGCGAGCAGTATGTGCTCAGTCTGACGAGTGTGGGGGACAATACGGAAATGGTGATCCTGGATGAAGATGGTGAATGGGATAGCAGTGTAGGAGCCGGGCACATCTTGAGTCTGCTCGAAGAGCAGTTTAATCAAGGTTCTTTCATTCCATAATGCGCCATTTGTTATGCTTGACTGCGATTAAATGGATTTTCTCCACGTCTAAACTCCACCCGCACAGGAGTTCCCTCAAGCCTTAGCGCCTTGCGCAGCGTGTTTTCCAGATAGCGGCGGTAGGGCTCCGGAACATGCTCGGTCTGGTTGCCGTGGATGACGACACGCAACGGATTATGCCCTCCTAGATGAGCGTACCGCAGTTTTATGCGTCGGCCGCGCACCACCGGCGGCGGCTGAGACTCGACGGCCGCATGAAGCAGACGTGTTAGCCTCGATGTTGGAATCTTCGTGAAGGTGGCTCTACCTACGCGATCAATCGCGTTGAAGAGTTTGCCGATTCCGGTGCCATAGAGAGCTGAAATATAGTATACGGGGGCGAAGTCGATGAAGTGCAGCTTGCGCTCGATTTGATTAGTTTTTTCGGCTTTTTGAGACACATTTAAGCGGTCCCATTTGTTGACGGCGAGTACGAGACCTTTGCCGCTGTCCAACACAAGCCCGAGTAACTTCGTATCCTGGCCTGTTACTCCTTCATTGGCATCTAATACCATGATAACGACGTGGGTCGTGTCTACGGCCTGTAATGTTTTTATGATACTAAACTTCTCGACAGCGTCTTTAACCCGAGCGCGCCGGCGTACGCCAGCTGTATCGATAAACGTGTAGTCTTCGCCGTTGCGCGTAAAGGGGATGACGATACTATCTCGGGTGGTGCCGGGCTGTTCATCAGTGAGTACGCGTTCCTCCCCGAGGATTCGGTTGACCAGGGTGGATTTTCCCACATTGGGGCGGCCAATGACGGTGATTCTGAGCGTATCTTCCGAATAGTCTTCCTCAGCCTCGCAAGCGCTCTCCGGCAGCGTAGAGAGAATAGCATCCATCATGCGATTGATCCGATGGCCGTACCTAGCCGAGATCGCATGAGGCGGTTGGAATCCAAGGGCGTGAAATTCGGCGCTTGCAACATCCGTGTCAAGCCCTTCGGTTTTGTTGATAACGAGGTATACGGGTTTACCGAGGACACGCAATTGGCCAGCAATGCCTTCGTCTGCAACAGTTAGGCCCGTACGCCCATCAACTAGCATCAATGTGAGGTCAGCCTCGCGGACTGCCTGAAGCGATTGGCGCGCGATCAATCCCGCCATGGACGCGCTGGCTTTTTCTCCGTCCCCGAGCCCTCCAGTATCGACAACGAGGTAGGACCATTGACTGTGTTGCCCTCGGCCAAACTGACGGTCCCGCGTCAGGCCAGGCTCGGCTGTGACAAGGGCATCGCGACTTCTGGTGAGCCTATTAAAGAGCGTGGACTTGCCTACGTTGGGGCGCCCAACTATGGCGATTACCGGTTTCATCGTTGAAGCTCTGTGTGAATTTTACTGGTAACGATAGGCGCCTAGCGTGCCGCCCGTCGTGTAGGCGAATAAGATGTTATTGATGACTATGGGTGGTGCGATAATGCTGTCATCGCTTACATGGTTCCGAGCGACAAACCGGCCATCGTTTTTATGCATCCAATGTAAATAGCCCTCAAGATCTCCGACCACGACGAAGTCCCCAAAGCTAGCCGGGGCGGTGGCGGCGCGGGCATGAAGCTTTTCCTGCTTCCAGAGTGATGTTCCGGTGAAGCGGTCTAAAGCCCAGACGTGACTTTGATCATCAGTAACATAGAGATTGTGTTCGTCTACGCCAATACCTGCGTATGAGGAAATCTCTCGGTTCCAAATCATGCGCCCGGTTTGTTGATCGATCGCTGCGATGCGGCCTTGAAAGGTCGCGACGTAAACGGTTCCATCGATGACGTACGGCTCACTGTCGATGTCAACAATTCTTTCGAGTTCCGTTCGTCCTGAGGGTATTGCGATCGGCGTCTCCCAGATGGGTCTTCCAGAATTCAGTTCAAGCGCAACCAATCGGCCACTGGCGAAGCCCCCGATCACCATGTTATCGGTTATCGCTGGGGTGCCGGTGCCACGCAACGTTAAGGCCGGTACGGTGCGCTCGTAAACCCACAGGCGCTCACCGCCTCCGGCATCAAGGCCAAAGACCTTCCCATCCACGGTACGAATGACAGCGACGTTATTTGCGATCCGAGGCGAGGCGAGGACCTCGCTGGAAACATGTGATTGCCATTGCAATGCTTTTTCCTGCTCCGCCACAGCGAGAACCTGTCCCTCGATTGTGCCGACCACCACGAGCCCGTCACCGATACCCGGGCCACCTGAAATTGGCGCATCCGTATCCAACTGCCATACGAGTTGTCCGTTGGTTGCGTCAAATGCACGGATCTCTCCACGTGGATCCGCGACGAAAACGTGGTCATAAGTCGCGGCGGGTGTTAGTTTGAGATATTGTTTACCAGCGCCCTTACCGGCGCTTTTGGTCCAAAGCGTTACGATCTCAATTTCAGCATCGAACTCTTCGAGTGGCGCCGGGGGATCCGCATTATCTTCCCCGCCCAAGAAGGTTGTGATGTAGTCGCCGACACCACAGCCGCTTAATTGGATGATGCCGGCGATCAGGCACAGTCTTAGGATCATTGCTCGTCAGCTTCTGGGGCGGCCAATTGTCCCAAGTCATCAAGTTTCAATTGCAATATGGAACGGTCACTGGCGGTGGCGTCGGTGCTCGCGAGCGCCTGTAAGTAGGCAGCACGGGCCTGGTAAGGTTTACCTTGCGCAACAAGGATGTCACCTCTTAGCTCTTGGTAAGTGCCGAGAAATTGCCCTACATCGACCCCGCCGATCATTGCCTCCGCGTCGGCGCTGTCCCCCTCAGCAAGTAACAGCCGTGCAAGGCGTAATCTGGCGATGTGTTGGAATTCACTCTGATTCGATTGCTCGAGAATCGACATTAGGTATCCTTTTGCATCCGTGATCCGATCGTCTTCTGTTGCCATTCTTGCCAGACTGAACGCTGCAAGTGTCGCGTAAGCGCTACCCTCAAATTGATCGATAATTGACTCGCCGAGCTCGTGAGCAGCCTTACTTTGCCCTTGCTTGGCCTGAATCGCCATTTCCTGGAACTGTCGAGAGGCTTTTTGAGCTTCTTCGGTAACGTGTGCTTGCCATTCGCGCCAGCCGAATATCGCCCCAAAACCAATGACACATCCGGTAATGACAGCTTTACCGTTTTCTCGCCACCATTTCTTTAGGGCTTCGACTTGCTCCTCTTCGGTGGTATAAATCTCCACGACACCCTCCTTGGGGTTACGTAATTTACTGGTGCTGCGATTTTACCCGGCACGCTCGGCAATAGTAGCTAAGCTATTATAACGCGCCTTCCCCTGGTTTCGCTGCAAGAGGCCGATGCTCAATGTGCACCTTATAATGGCGAATTCTAGGGAAGGTTCTTTTTGTCGACAAATCGCCTGATGTAGTTAACGAGCTCACTCTGTGGCAAGGTGATTTGTGGCTTCTTCTCGCGAAGGTGCTTGATGCTCACAGTGTCGTTAGCGATTTCGTCTTCGCCAAGTACTAGTGCTATCAGGGCATTCGATCTGTCGGCTCGTCTGAATTGGCTTTTGAAACTGCCGCCAACGCAGTCAGTGAGCAGCCTAACGCTCGGCAATGTATCGCGTAATGATTCTGCTAGTTGAAGACCGGGATTGTTGGCATCGTTACCAACGGAGATAATGTACGCGTGAGGTGGCTGGCTGGGCGATTGGTCTGGACTCGCGTCATCCATCAAGGCCACCAATCGTTCTACACCTATGGCAAAGCCAATTGCCGGTGTTGCCTTGCCACCAAAATGTTCTACCAACCCATCATAACGCCCACCGGCACAGACCGTGCCCTGTGCCCCGAGACTTTTCGTTATCCATTCAAATACCGTCTTGCCATAGTAGTCTAATCCCCGCACCATCCGCGGGTTGACCTTATAGGCGATTCCCGCCTCATCCAGCATTAAACGCAGCCCTTCAAAATGCACGGACGATTCATCATCCAGATAATCCTGGATACTCGGGGCTTCCGCGATCATATCTTGCATCTTTGGGTTCTTGCTATCGAGGATTCTGAGTGGATTGCTCTTGAGGCGTCGTTTGCTGTCTTCATCGAGCTCTGACAAGCGTTTTGAAAAATACGCGATCAGTTTTTCCCGATATGATGCACGCGATCGCGTAGTACCTAGCGAGTTTATTTCAAGACGCACGTCAGCCAATTCGAGCGCCTGCCATATGCGTGCTGTCATTAGAATCAATTCAGCGTCGATGTCGGGACCGGGCATGCCGAAGGCCTCAACTCCGACCTGGTGGAACTGTCGATATCGTCCTTTTTGTGGACGCTCATGTCTGAACATGGGCCCCACATACCATAGGCGTCGAGGTTGCTTGTAGAATAAACCGGATTGCAGGCCAGCACGGACGCAGCTTGCAGTACCGTCCGGTCGCAACGTGATACTGTCGCCGTTTCGATCGACAAATGTATACATTTCTTTTTGGACAATATCTGTTAGCTCGCCAATGGACCGTGCGAAAAGGGCTGTCTTCTCGAGCAAGGGCAAGCGGATTTCCTCATAGCCGTAGCTTTCCACGATTGTGCGTACAATCTGTTCGAGTCGCTGCCAGATTGGCGTCTTATCCGGAAGAATGTCATTCATCCCGCGAATGGGATCAATTACATCAGGCAAGGGAAGCTCCTCGTAGGTAGCTACGTTTATGGGTTGGTACTGAGGCATTAATCGCAAAGAGTAGCCGTTCGGCGCTGTCTATCATGGTAGATCCGCAAAGACCGATCGGGTCAAGTTCCTATGGGCTGAATATTGCCAGAGGTCGTTCGTACGTTGCAGGAGACGCCCCACGTGGCAATGCTGTGTCCGGCATGCAGCGTATTCGAAGATCGGCAAACCTATTCTTCGACGGCGTATTCCCCTAGAGTAAAGCGAGCCACGCCTGCTCGCGAATACGGTGTGGTGTCGAAGAGTTTGCCGTTGTACTCGACCGCAACGCCAGGTGCATATCCAAGTAAGACGCTAAATGGTGATGTCCCTTGTAAAAATATTGTGTCACCCTCTCTTGCCAATTGGTAGTAAAGCGGCGTGCCAGTCGCATCAATCACTTCGATCCAGGAATCCCACAGGAGATCCATCGATAGGGAATCGGGCGCAGAATGAATAACGGCGCCTTGCGAACTCGGTGACTCAAGTAATGGTTCGGAGGGTGCCGAGAGGGCTACAGTTTGTATCATATCTGACGTATCGACGGTGTCAGCTACGGAGCTTTGATCCGGGTCGTTGGAGGGTGCTTCCTCCGTCGTCACTGGCACCTCTAGCTCATCTGCGTCAAATTCTCCGGTTCCGAGTGCAATCGTGCTGGGATGGATGACCACATGGATCGGATAGGATAGCCGGCCGTCAGGCACGACCATTGACGATTCTTCTTCCTGTTCCAGAGGTTCATCATCAGCTGGGATCTCAAGGTCTTCGGAGGGCATGGTCCGTACATAATGACTCTGCCACCAGGCGAGCAGCAGGATGACGAGCGCCAAGCTTATAAAGTACGTTACGGCTTTGACAGATGTGTCGCTGCTCCGCGCCTGTTCGGGTCGGTTAGCATCCGGGCGAAGTACTGGCGGGGCCGGCGCGAAATGGTTGTATGCCGTTATGATCGCCTCCGCGGGTACTGACAGGATGCGCGCATAACTGCGCAAATAGCCGCGTACATAGGTTGCAGACGGTAGATGATCGTAATCATCGGCCTCGATGGCTGCGATCGCACCCAGGTCTAAGTGGAGCCGATCCGCAATGTCTTGGCGGGTCAGCTTTTGCGCTTGTCTTGCCCTGCGGAGCTGCTCGCCGGGGCTCGTGTCGTCTTCCTGGCCGGAACTCGCTTGCGCCATTTCTTCCTGCATGTTCATTTTCTTTCTGACTCAAGCAGTAGCTGCGCTTCGTCCGAGTCCGGGTAGTTGGCCCTCAGTGCCAGTGAGTAGCTTGCAACCGCGTCCTTGTCGCCCAGCTCTCGTTCGATGCGTATGCCAAGCCACAGAACCTCAGGGGAGTGATCAGACACTTCAAAATAACGCTGAAGATACCCGCGTGCTGATAGGTAACGCTGTTTCTCGTAGCTGATCCTTGTCATTTGAAAAAGTGCCAACGTGACATTGGGATTGAATTGCAACGCCTTACGAAAATATTCTTCAGCTTTGACTGAATCGCCCTCTCGCAGCGCGCAGATGCCTGCATTGGTGTAAGCGACCTCCGGCGCCCCGTATAGGGGGTTTTCGGCGGCCTTCAGGAGATATTTTTCTGCCTCGGTTATTTTGCCTGTTTGGCATAGGTACTGGCCATAGCTATTCAATGCCCGAGGGTTGTCAGGTTCCAACCTGAGCGCCTGTTTGTAATATTTCTCTGCCTGGTCCAATTTGCCGAGACGCTGATACAAAAGGCCTGTCGCGATGTGCGCGGGGACGTAATCAGGGTCTGCTTTGAGAGCTTTCTCAAACTTCTGTAGGGCCACGTCATTCTCGTTTTCTTGCATGTAGGCAAGCCCGAGCTCGACATTGGCGGCAGCGATCCGCTCCGGGCTGTGCTGCGAACCGGTCTCTCTGATGGTTTCACAGCCGCTGAGCAGCACACCAAAAATGACTACTCCCAAGAGGACATGTGGGTTCATACTCCGACGTCTGAGGCGGTTCTGTGCATCAGGTGTTGTCTTCCTCGCGGTTCTACGCGACCGACGAGTTGACCGCAGGCTGCGTCGATATCGTCTCCACGCGTCCTGCGGGTGATCGTCATGAGTCCGGCATCTAATAGTATATCGCGGAATCGATCAATCATTTCCGGGCGGGAACGTTTGTAAGTCGTTTTCGGAAATGTGTTGAAGGGGATCAGGTTGATCTTCGCTGCACATCCCTTAAGAAGATTCGCGAGTTCGCGCGCATGCGCCGGTTTGTCGTTGACGTCTGCGAGCATGACATACTCGAAGGTCACTACGTCGCGAGATTGCCCTTCAGCATAACGCCAGCAAGCTGCGAGCAAATCTCGGATTGGGTATTTCCTGTTGAGCGGAACGAGCTCGTTGCGCAAGCGATCGTTCGGAGCGTGCAAGGAGATCGCAAGGTTTACCGAGCACGCTTCCCTTAATCGGTTAATGGCAGGGATGACACCCGCTGTGCTCAAGGTCACGCGGCGTTTAGATAGTCCATAAGCCAGATCATCCATCATGAGGCGTATCGCTTTAACCACATTTTCAAAGTTGAGCAGTGGCTCCCCCATTCCCATTATGACGATATTAGTGATGATACGCTGTTCTTTATTGAAGTGTGTAAAGTTCCCGAGCGCGTGGTTGGCGAGCCAAAGCTGGCCGATGATTTCGGCGACGCTGAGATTTCGATTGAAACCCTGTTTCCCGGTTGAGCAGAAGCTGCAATCAAGAGCGCAACCGACCTGTGACGATACACACAGGGTGCCCCGATCATCTTCTGGAATGAAGACTGTCTCGATGCAGTTTCCCCCTTCTAGGCTTAACATCCATTTGCGTGTTCCGTCGTTCGCGATTCGTTCTGTCACAATCTGAGGCGCCTTAACATAGGCGCTGCCAGTGAGCTGTTGCCGCAACGACTTGCTAAGGTTGGTCATTCCGTTAAAGTTATCCAAACCGGCTTGGTGAACCCACTTGAGTACTTGTGAGGTGCGAAACGATTTTTCACCTATGGCGGTGAAGAAGGCCTCCATGGATGTTCGATCAAGGTCGAGGAAATTGGTAGGAGTACTCACAATTAGCGTGTCCTGGGTGATATCTCGTCAGGCTTAAAGAAGAAGTTTATCTCGGTTATGGCGGTTTCGGGACTATCCGAGCCATGAACAGCGTTTTCATGGACCCCGTTTTCGTCACTGGTGTGAGCAAAATCAGCGCGGATTGTTCCCGGTGCTGCATATTTCGGAATTGTCGCACCCATCAACTGCCGATTTTTTGCAATCGCATTTTCACCTTCTAGGACCTGTACCATAACAGGTCCAGAAGTGAGAAACTCGACAAGTTCTTTGTAAAAGGGCCGTTCATGATGGACGGCATAGAGCTTTTCTGCCTCCTCGCGGGTGAGATGCAGCATTTTTGCGGCCACGATCCGCAGACCGTTTTTTTCGAATCGGGAGTAGATATCGCCAATATGATCGCGCGCGACAGCATCTGGCTTAATGATGGAAAGCGTACGTTCAATCGCCATTAAGGGGTCCCTGGACGCCAGAAAAGATTAGAGATTGATATAAACGCTGAATTATATGTGCGAATTCGATAGGGTGAAAGAAGTGAAACGACGCCGTCGGGAGGCGTCTTGTTCGAAGTTGGCGCTTGAATGCTGCCTGGGTCGGGTAGGATTTTCTGTCGAGGCCGGGGTGAGCGGAGCTCGGCTCAGATTATCAATGTCCGAATCGAGCAACCTTGGGTCGCGACACACAGCGCCGGTACGGGCTTCGTTCTGTTCCGGAGGCCGCTGGTCAGTCCCATCGATCGTCCTTAACTTGAATCATTCCGTTTTTAACCCTGACTGGAAACGTGGTGACCGGCTCGTAAGCCGGCGGCGTCAGGGCTTCGCCGGTTTTGATGGCGAACCGGGCACCGTGCCGGGGACAGATAATCTGATCGCCTTCAACTTTGCCTCCGGTTAGTTCCGCACCATCATGGGTACAGATGTCCTCAATGGCGTAATAATCGCCGTTGATGTTAAATACAGCAATCATGACGTCGTTAACGTCGACGACATGCGACTCGCTGGGCCCGAGGTGCTCTATGCTGGCGACATTAACCCAATCTGACATCACTCGCGTTCTTCAATAGAGTCCTGTTTCCAACTTTGCCGCCTCCGACATCATGCCCTGATGCCAAGGTGGATCGAACACGAGTTCTGCGTTCACCTCCGTGACGTTCGGTATCGTTGCGATCTTGCTTTGCACATCCTCAAGCAGAATCTGGCCCATGCCACACCCGGGGGCTGTCAAAGTCATCTTAATATCAACTCGGTTGCCAACGTCTGGAAGGGGTGTGACTCTGCAATCGTAAATCAGGCCGAGGTCAACGATATTGATTGGAATTTCGGGGTCATAACATGTCTTTAGCCGCTCCCATATAAGAGATTCATCCACAGTGCCGTTTTGGCTTTCCGGACTCTGCGCTGACTTTTCGACAACCGGCTCTAAGCCCAGTGCATCGGCATCCTTGCCCTCAACGCGCGCAAGGTTACCTTCAATGCTGACAGTATAGGTATCGCCTAGGGCTTGGGTAATGAATACGATAGAGCCCTGCTTAAGGGTGACGGGTGTGCCCGACGGGATTAGAGTGGCATCACAATCGCGGTTGACGGTAATGGGATCGTGGTCGTGCATCGCTATGTGTTGGTCTTTCCGGCAGCGCCCTGACTGTTCGAGACGGCTTACGCCCGGGTCAGTCTAAGCCAAGTTTTATTCCGTAGATACGATCGTTTCTTTCCCATTTAAGGCCGAGTGCAACGTGTGCCAACACAACGTTGCGCATTTGACTCGTACCGGATATTCCTTCACACCAGCGAGCGCCGAGAGTTTCCCTAGCATCTCGGCCTCGGGCTGTTCGTTATCTCTTGTTAATAGCGTGTGAAAGTTTTGGAAGATTTCCTCGGCTTCTGCTTTCGTTTTACTTTTTAGGTGGTCGGTCATCAACGAAGCGGAGGCGACTGAAATGGCGCATCCAGTACCTTCAAAGCGAATATCCTTGATTATGTTGGCGTCCAGGTTGAGGTAAACTGTCAATCGATCGCCACATAGGGGATTATAACCTTCAGCGACTCGTGTTGCATGCTCGAGCTTTCCAAAGTTGCGCGGGCTACGGTTGTGATCGATGATGATGTCTTGGTACAGATCTTTGATATCCAACATTACATAAGCACCTTGTGGGCCTCTTTTAGTCCATTGATGAGGTCATCAATATCTTCAAGCGTGTTGTACATTGCGATCGATGCGCGTGCCGTAGCCGGCACGCCGAAATGTTCCATTACGGGCATGGCACAGTGATGCCCCGTTCGAATCGCTATTCCTTCGTGGTCCAATATTGTCCCAAGGTCATGTGGGTGTATACCTTCCATCACAAATGAAAGAATGCTAGTTTTTTCGCTAGCCGTTCCAATTAGTCTGAGCCCCGGAATTTCCCTTGCCGCCTCGGTGGCATAGCTTAAGAGGGAATGCTCGTGCGCGACGATGCTATCTAGGCCAACCCTACTCACATAATCAATGGCCGTGCCGAGTGCAATGACTCCCGCAATGTGGGGCGTGCCAGCTTCGAACTTATACGGCAAGTCGTTGTAAAGCGTCTTTTCAAATGTGACCATCTTGATCATGTCACCGCCGCCATGATACGGCGGCATGGCATCGAGCAGGGCTTCCTTGCCGTAGAGCACGCCGACTCCTGTTGGGCCAAACAATTTGTGTCCGGAAAAGGCGTAGAAGTCGCAGTCGAGATCCTGCA
Organism: Gammaproteobacteria bacterium; assembly: GCA_027296625.1. Lineage (NCBI taxonomy): Bacteria > Pseudomonadati > Pseudomonadota > Gammaproteobacteria > Gammaproteobacteria bacterium. The sequence continues at coordinate 33,886 of JAPUIX010000107.1, forward strand.
CATCCACCTTCAAATGGGGAGCTCCTTGGGCGCCGTCGACCAGCACCGGTACGTCATGGGCGTGAGCCATATCGATGATGGATTTGATCGGGTTAATCGTCCCAAGTGAATTAGAAACGTGGGCGATGCTGACTATTTTGGTGCGAGCATTGAGGAGGTCCTTGTAATCGTCCAACTTCAGCTCACCTGAATCGTTGATGGGAATCACCTTGAGTGTGGCGCCTGTCTGCCCGCACAGAAGTTGCCAAGGGACGATGTTGGAATGATGTTCCATCTCAGTAATGATAATTTCGTCACCCACCTTAAGCTTAGGACGCCCGTAGCTTTGTGCCACGAGGTTGATGGCTTCTGTTGTCCCGCGTACGAATATAATTTCTTTAAACGAATCTGCGTTAATGAAGTGCTGTACCTTAGTGCGCGCTTCTTCATAGTTTTGCGTTGCTCTTTGGCTCAAGGTATGTACACCACGGTGAATATTGGCGTTCATCTCGCTGTAGTAGCAGCGGAACATGTCAATGACAGATTGCGGCTTCTGCGTCGTTGCTGCGTTATCCAGATAGACTAACGGTTTACCGTGAATTTTCTGCTTGAGGATTGGGAAGTCAGCGCGCAGCTGTCCAACGTCCAGCGCTTGTTGGGGCTGCCGGAGGAGTTTAGCGGTGGCGTCCATTGCGCGACTCATAGGAATTGGCGGATGCGGTCCATGTTCGGTAACCGTCCTATCACCACCTTCTCCAGTCGCGCACGGATCGGCGCATACTTGATATGGTTGATGACGTCGTCGGCAAACGCGTAGGTCAAAAGACTAGTAGCGGCATCTTCATCGATCCCACGTGTACGGAGATAATAGAGTGCATCTTTGTCCAAGTGGCCCACAGTGGCGCCGTGGCTGCATTTGACATCGTCCGCATAGATCTCGAGTTGGGGCTTGGTATCCACTTCAGCCGTGTTAGATAGCAGAAGATTTTTGTTAGATTGTTGCGCATCGGTCTTTGCAGCACCTTCATGGACGACCACTTTGCCGTTAAATACGCCTCGTGCGTGCCCGTCCAGCACGCCTTTATAAACTTCGTTGCTCCGTGTGTGTGGGCTCGCATGATCGATTCGGGTATGGTTGTCTATATGTTGCCGCCCGCTCGCCATATAAAGGCCATTTAGATTCACTTCAGCCCCTTCAGCAGTGAGGGCTGTATTGATATCGTTTCTCACGATCGCCCCGCCTAGGGAGATAGAGTGGGAATACATCCGGCTATCCGCGGACTGGCGTATATGTAAACTGCCGATGTGAAAGCTCGTGAGGCTTTCCTGCTGGAGTTTGTAGTGTTCCAGCACGGAGCCGCTGCCGAGGGCAACTTCCGTTACTGTGTTTGTTAGGTTCCTGGCTCCTTCAAGTCCGACGTAACTCTCAATTATCGTTACCTTGGCATTTGCCCCAACGACGATCAGGTTACGCAAGTAATTAATGAGTGCGTTATCGTGCGTTGTCGATAAAAACAGAAGATGGATAGGCTTCTGCACGTAGGTTCCGGCTGGCAGATTGATGTATGCACCATCGGTCATAAAAGCAGTATTGAGGGCCGCGAAACCGTTTGCTTTGTCGTCCGCATATTGTCCGAGGTGTTCAAGATGTGAGCCACCCTGATGCTGAAGGACTGAAGCGAGGCTGTCTACGATCGTGCCTTGGGGTAAGGTGTGCGCGTGCGAGAGTGTCTCGGAAAAGTGGCCATTGACGAACACGAGTTCTTGACATTCGACCGCCTCGAAGCGGACAGCGTCAATGTGTTCGCGGGCGAACCCGTTCTGTGACGGCTCGGCAATTTTAAACGTGCGCTTTTCAATAGCACGCACATCGGTATACTTCCAGTCTTCATTGCGGCGTGTTGGGAACCCCGATTCTGCAAACCGTGCTAAGGCCGTCTTGCGCGCCTTACGCAAACGCGGATCAGTAGCGCCCGCAAGTGTCATCTCCACACGGGCAAAGTCCGCTAGATAGCGTTCAACGGGTCCTGCAGCCGCATTCATGCGTTGGCGACCTCCTGCTTAATCCAGTCATAACCGCGCTCTTCTAGCTCCAACGCCAGATTGTGGTCGCCGGAGTGTACGATTCGCCCGTCCGAAAGAACATGCACATAATCAGGTACTACATAATTCAATAGGCGTTGATAGTGAGTTACCAACAAAATAGCGCGATCCCGGCTTCGCAGTTTATTGATCCCCTCGGCAACGATCTGTAAGGCGTCAATATCGAGGCCGGAATCGGTTTCATCGAGGATTGCAAGCTTTGGTTGGAGAACCACGGCTTGGAAGATCTCGTTGCGTTTTTTCTCGCCGCCGGAGAACCCCTCGTTCACCGATCGCTTAAGGAGATCGTCACTTATCTGGAGAAGCCCCATCTTTTCGTTAACGAGGCTTAAGAACTCCACGGCATCTAATTCTGTTTGGCCGCGATGTTTACGGATAGCGTTCAACGCCGCTTTGAGTAAATAAACATTGTTTACACCGGGGATCTCTACTGGATATTGAAAGGCAAGAAACACGCCCTCGCGGGCCCGCTCTTCGGGTGCCATGGCGAGTAAGTTCTTGCCTTGGTAGCGTACGCTGCCATCCGTTACCTCGTAGGTGTCCCGTCCAGCCAGCACTTGTGCAAGGGTACTCTTGCCTGATGCGTTGGGACCCATGATGGCATGTACCTCCCCAGCGTTAATCTGGAGGTTGATGCCGCGCAAGATCATCTTGCCGTCGACCTTTACATGTAGGTTTTTAATACTAAGCATAAGTGACTTTCGTTCTGTTCTTTCGGTTAACTCGATTTCCAAATCTATCCGGTTTGATGGTCCAGTGGCCCATTTATCCGATAGCTCCCTCCAAACTGACGCCCAGAAGCTTTTGTGCCTCTACTGCAAACTCCATAGGCAATTGCTTGAAAACTTTCTTTGCGAACCCATTTACGATCATGTTAATCGCATCCTCTTCGGAAATTCCGCGCTGCATGCAATAGAAAAGCTGATCTTCACCAATCCTAGAGGTCGATGCCTCATGCTCAACCTGGGCACTCGAGTTTTTCACTTCCATATAAGGGAAGGTGTGTGCGCCACATCTCTCGCCCATGAGTAATGAGTCACACTGGGTATAGTTGCGGGCGCCATCTGCACTCTTTAACACCTTTACGAGTCCACGATAGGCATTTTGACTGCGACCGGCGGCGACAGCTTTCGAGATGATGGTACTGCGGGTATTCTTGCCGATATGGATCATTTTGCTTCCGGTATCGGCTTGTTGGTAGTTGTTGGTTACGGCGAGGGAGTAAAACTCACCTACCGAGTTATCACCTGTTAGCACGCAACCCGGATATTTCCAGGTAATGGCCGAACCTGTTTCAATTTGGGTCCAGGAAATCTTTGAATTCTTGCCCCGGCATTCGCCACGCTTCGTGACAAAGTTGTAGATGCCTCCCTTGCCTTGTTCGTCTCCGGGATACCAGTTCTGGACTGTCGAGTATTTGATCTCTGCATGATCAAGTGCAATGAGCTCCACTACTGCTGCATGCAACTGATTTTCATCCCGCATGGGTGCAGTGCAGCCCTCAAGGTAACTGACATAACTTTTCTCCTCAGCGATGATGAGGGTGCGTTCGAATTGCCCTGTATTGGCAGCGTTAATGCGGAAATAAGTCGAAAGTTCCAGTGGAGAACGAACGCTCTTTGGGATGTAGCAAAACGAGCCGTCTGTAAATACGGCTGAGTTAAGGGCGGCAAAAAAGTTGTCGTTAGGCGGCACGACCGAACCGAGATATGCTTTCACCAGCTCTGGATGTTCCCGAACTGCTTCTGAGAAAGGGCAGAAAATGATACCCACTTCCGCGAGCTTTTCTTTAAACGTTGTTGCCACCGATACGCTGTCGAATACGGCATCCACGGCGACGCCCGCCAGCATTTCTTGTTCCCGCAACGGGATCCCCAGTTTCTCGTAGGTTTCGAGTAACTTCGGGTCTATCTCATCCAGGCTTTTCGGGCGATCTTTGTCTGATTTAGGCGCTGAATAATAGGAGATAGCCTGGTAGTCAATCGGGGCGTGATGGACATGTGCCCATTTTGGCTCCGTCATCGTTAACCAGTGGCGAAAGGCATTCAGGCGCCATTCAAGTAACCATTCCGGTTCGTTCTTCTTCTTTGAGATTAGCCGAATCGTGTCTTCGTTAAGGCCTGGAGGAGCCGTGTCCGTTTCAACGTCGGTGTAGAAACCGTGGTCATATTGCTTTTTTATCAGCGCCTCAACTTCTTTTGGCTGCGTACCCATTCACGTCACTCCTGTCATATGTTTGTATTGCCTCGCCCAATTCCGCGATGCGCTTTGTCGCTACACGTTAAAGCTCTCGCCGCAACCACAGGTCGTCTGGACATTGGGGTTGTGGAATCTAAATCCCTCGTTAATTCCGTCTCGGGTATAGTCGAGCTCGGTACCAGCGAGGAGGTTGAAACTTTCAGGATCGACAATCACCTTTATTCCATTTGACTCGAACACATGATCTTGCTCCTTAATCTCATCAGCCGCTTCAATGACATACATATAGCCTGAGCATCCCGTCGATTTCACAGCAACCCGAAATGCTACCTTGCTACCGTGTTCGGTTAGATAACGTTTTATGTGGCGAGCTGCGCTCTCGGTTAACGTGATGCCCATGTCTGATTTCTTCAACTTAAATTGTGTGAACTTTGGCGATCCTTCAATCGCGTCATGATGTGCCGACGTTTTGTTGTAGGCGCATATGAACAATTGCTTGATCCTGGCGTCGGGATACTTCCCGGACCCTGCGACGCTGCACGAGCAGTCCCAAAGTCGTGCGGTCTAAGAAACGATAGATCTCCTGACTCAGGTCGTCCCACAGATCATGTGTCAGACAACGTTGATCGTCCTGGCAATTTTGCGTGCCCCCGCATCGGGTGGCATCGACTGGCTCATCCACCGCATTGATGATGTGGGCTACCGAGAGCTCATCTACCGAGCGGCCAAGGCGATAGCCCCCTCCCGGTCCCCGGGCGCTTGCCACCAATCCATGTTTTCGAAGACGCGAAAACAACTGTTCGAGATAGGACAAGGAGATGCCCTGGCGAAATGAGATGTCTGCAAGGGATATCGGCCCCTCGTCGTCATGCAGCGCCAGATCCAGCATCGCTGTGACCGCATAGCGGCCCTTGGTCGTGAGTCTCATGGTCTTTTCCTGCCGGTTTGGTTGCCTCAGGGAATAGGGCCAGCCAGCATCCCATATCTGAGTATTTTAGTCAACTATTGCCTTGGGAAGTTCCGGCCAACACGGCGGCCCCTATTTTTAGGGGCCGTGCTCCGTGCAGTGCAGCGGACAGGGGTGTTTGAAGACGGTTAGAACGCGCCAGAATACGGACTCTCGCCTGAGGCAGGGTACGAGGTCACCTCAGGGTTTCTCTTTCTTGGCACCGGGGATTCGCTCCGTTTCTACTGATTCTGGGGCGGTTTTATCGGCGCCGGCCGGCTCCAGATCGGCGACGTCGATCCCAAGGGCTTCCATCCGCGTGAGTAGGGCCTGCAGCTGTCTATCCACCAGGTGCATGTGATCCAAGATGGCATCGATGGCATTCGCCATCGGATCAGGCATATCGCGGGTTTGCCCGTAGGCATCGAAGCCCATTTTCTTCGCCATGGCGATGCGTTCTTTGGTCTTGCCGGTTTTGCGGGTCACGATGTGGCCCGGCACGCCCACAACGGTCGCCCCGGCGCGCACGTCCATGACGACCACGGCATTGGAGCCAATGCGGGCATTCTCACCAATGGTGACCGGTCCCAATATCTTGGCCCCTGCCCCGACCACCACACTGTTGCACAACGTGGGGTGGCGCTTGCCCTTCTGCCAGGTTGTGCCACCTAGCGTGACACCATGGTACAAGCTGCAATCGTCGGCGATTTCCGATGTCTCGCCAATAACGACGCCCATCCCGTGGTCGATAAAGAAACGCCGCCCAATCTTCGCGCCGGGGTGGATCTCAACGCCGGTTAGCCAGCGCGCGAGGGTGGAGAGGAAGCGTGCCAGCCATTTCAAACCCAGATTGCTGAGGCCGTGGCTGACCCTGTGCAACCAGATAGCATGCAGGCCCGGCGAGGTGGTCAGCACCTCGAACGTGGTGCGGGCTGCCGGGTCGCGCTCAAATACGCAGGCGATATCTTCTCGTAACCGCGAAAACATGGTCGTCATTATCAGGTCGAAGCCTGCTGGATCCCAACGATAAACGCCTGTTCGTCCGCGAGCAAGCTTGTCCTGATTGCCATAAGGACAAGGTGAACCGCGTGACCGTTTGTTCTAGAGTGCCTCGATCCGCGCACGTTGTGCCTCGAGTTTCGTGATCGCTGCGCCTAGCTCATTGAAACGGCTGCGCTCTTTTTGGACGATGTCAGCCGGTGCCCTCTTGAGGTAGGCGTTGTTCTTGAGCTTCTCTTCAGAGCGCGCAAGGTCTTTTTGCAACTTCGCGATCTCCCGGCTGAGCCGGTTGCGCTCGGCGTTGCGATCAATTAGATCCTTTAGCGGGATCAGAAGTGTCATCTCGCCTGCGAGCGCGGTAGCCACGTCACCAGAGCTTTCACCGTTTGATGGCGTGATCGAATCGATCTTGGCAAGGGCATGTACATAGTGGCGGTTGCTGTCCAGCCAGGTCCGCTCCTTAGATGTTCCGTCCTTGATTAGGACCGGCAAGTGCTTGCTGGGGGGGATGTTCAGTTCAGCGCGGATTTGGCGCACACCGAGGATAAACGCCTTTATCCAGTTCATCTCAGTCAACGCATCCTGATCGAGGCGATCCAGGTCGGGGGCCGGGTAAGGCCGCAGCATGATGGTGTCGTCCTGGATGCCCACAAGGGGCGCGATACGCTGCCAAATGTCTTCGGTAATAAACGGCATAAAGGGATGAGATAGCCTCAAAAGGTGCTCCAATACTTCCACTAGCGTATTCCATGTCCCACGCTTACTGGCATCGCTGCTCTCTTGGTCATTTAGGATCGTTTTGGATAATTCCAAGTACCAGTCGCAATATTCATCCCAGGTAAATTCATGGATTGCTTGGGCGGCGAGATCGAAGCGATAAGATTCGATTGCGTCAATGACTTGTTTGGTTGTCTGTTGTAGATGAGAGCTGATCCAGCGCTCTGCGAGCCCAAACTCGTTATCCCCGCCCATATCGATCATTTGGCCGTCACGGCTCAATAGCACATAACGTGCTGCGTTCCATAGCTTGTTACAGAAGTTGCGATAACCCTCAATGCGGCCGAGGTCAAAGCGGATATCGCGCCCCTGGGTCGCAAGGGACGCAAAGGTGAAACGCAAGGCATCCGTGCCGTAAGCGGGGATGCCATTGGGGAACTGGGCTCGGGTGATCTTCTCGATACGGGGTGCGTCAGCAGGCCGCATTAAGCTGGTGGTGCGCTTAGTAACCAGCGACTCCAGGTCGACGCCGTCGATGAGATCTAATGGGTCGAGAATGTTACCTTTTGACTTGGACATCTTCTGAGCATCCGCATCTCGGATAAGGCCGTGGATGTAGACTTCCCTGAAAGGTACTTGGCCGGTGAACTTGAGTCCCATCATCATCATTCGAGCGACCCAGAAGAAGATGATGTCGAACCCCGTGACAAGCACGCTTGTTGGGTAAAATGTCGCCAGATCCGGCGTGTCGTTTGGCCAACCGAGTGTCGAAAAGGGCCATAGCGCTGATGAAAACCACGTGTCCAGCACGTCGGGGTCGCGTCTGAGCTCTACGTCATCTGGGATTTGCCCCTTTTCTCTGACCTCCTTTTCTGAATGCCCGACATACACTTGCCCTTTTGCATCGTACCAAGCGGGTATGCGGTGTCCCCACCAGATCTGTCGGCTAATGCACCAGTCCTCAATATGACGCATCCATTCAAAGTAGGTTTTGGCCCAACTCTCCGGGACAAACCGGATGTTGCCCTTTTCGACCGCTTCAATCGCTGGTTTTGCCAGCGGGCCCACCTGGACGAACCATTGATCCGTGAGGTAGGGCTCGATCACAGCGTGGGAGCGATCACCGCGGGGCACCATCAGACGATGTGTTTCAACGCGTTCCAATAACCCTTGCGCCTTCAGGTCCTCAATGATCTGCCTACGCGCATCGTATCGATCCATGCCGCGATACTCTTTTGGGATGAGTTCGTACGTGGCTACCGCCGATAAGCCTCCGCTGTCCGTCGACGCCCCCTCTTCAACAAATCCTGCGCGCTGGGCAAAGGAAATGTCGTCGGACGCCGCATCTTTCAGCCGTGCATCGATTTTGAAGATGTTAACGAGCCCCTCTAGGGGTTGATTGGCCAACGCCTTCTTGTGGCGAATCCACATTTGATAGTCGTTGTGGTCGTGTGCTGGCGTGACCTTGACGCAGCCGGTCCCGAACTTCGGGTCCACATGATCATCCGCTATCACCGGGATTGTGCGCCCCGTTAGCGGCAGCGAGACTTCTTTCCCGATCATGTTTCGGTAACGTCCGTCTTCGGGGTGTACTGCCACCGCGACATCCCCCAGCATTGTCTCGGGGCGTGTGGTGGCAACTGTCAGGTTGGCCTCCCCATCTGCCAATGGATAATGGATGTACCAAAGAGATCCGTCTTCTTCCGTGGAAATGACCTCAAGATCTGAGACGGCCGTGTGCAACACAGGATCCCAATTCACCAGCCGTTTTCCACGGTAGATAAGGCCCTCGTCATAGAGGCGTACGAACACCTCTCGTACCGCCCTTGACAACTGGCCTTCGTCGCCGGATTGCTCTTTGTCAAGGGTGAATCGTTCCCGCGACCAATCCATGGAGGATCCCATGCGCCGTAACTGCTGGGTGATATTGCCACCAGCCGCCTCTTTCCACTGCCAAACGGCTTCGATGAAATCCTCCCGGCCAAGGCTGTGACGGGTTTCACCTTTTTCCGCCAGCTGCCGTTCCACCACCATTTGCGTCGCAATTCCGGCATGATCTGTCCCGGACTGCCACAAGGTCTTGTCGCCTTTCATGCGGTGGTAGCGGATGAGTACGTCCATTAGCGTGTCCTGAAACGCGTGACCCATGTGCAGGCTGCCGGTAACGTTAGGTGGCGGTAGCATGATGCAGTAAGCGGGGCCATCGCCGCGCGGTGCGAAGTAGCCGCGTTGCTCCCACTCGACATACCAGCGCTGTTCAATGGCATGCGGGTTATAGGTCTTTTCCATTATGCGTTTTAGCGGTTGGCTTGCGAAAAATCGGGGCCGCGCGGTATCCGAGAATCGCTCAAGTCGATCATGTCAACGCGTATTCTGGCTTTGATGGCACAGGCTTGCAAAAGACCGCGGCTTTGCAACCGGGCAACTCAGAAACTTTCAGGAGCTTTGGAAGTCGTCTTTACCCACCCTTTTGGCCGTGGGGGTTTCCGTGTCCTGGGCAGATGGCGATGGCCCATGGGATTGTTTAGGGGGTTCTCTGCGACGGCCAGCGAGGACCTCGGCAAGCCGTGTTTCCAGATGCGCCTTAATCTCGCCCATCATGGTTGCTTTGGCATCGGCCATCAACTCGCCAAGCCTCATTTCAAGGATATCCTCGACTTCCTTGATGAGGCTTTGGTATGGGGTGGCTTGGTCTCGATCCAGCATATGGTGAGCGTGCGACCCTGAGATACTGTTGTCACCGAATGCTGCCTTGGAATCTTCTCCAAATTCTCCCGGTGCGATGAGATCGTCGAGCAATGGAATCTCAGGAACGTCTGGCGCATCCATCACCCCATTCGCATCATCATCGGCCAGCATCTCGCCCTTCCTTGGGGGCACACTTGCGTGGGGGCCTCCGTGCAGCAGATCTTCAAGTTCATTAACCAAGCCATCGAGGGCGCGCTCGGTGGCATTATCGTGGTGGGGGTTGTGATTGTCCGATGAGCCTGGATTACTCATGGCCTGAGTCGATGGTGTGGTTATGCAATGTATGTCCTTGCTCCCGGTAAAAGCGGTAGCGGTCTCGGGCGCGTTCGCGGGCCGCGCCGTGTTCATCCACCAGCTCGATGATCCTTGAGAATCGACTGACAAATGCCGGCACAGGATGCGACAGGTTGATCATTAAATCGGGTGCTTCCGGGGCATGCTCCCCGCAGCCTACTAGAATGGGCACGTCTTGCTCCTCATGACCCCGGACCAATTCATGCGGAAGAAAGGCGATATCCTTAAATGTCCATAGTAACTGGTCCATCGCCTCGGCTTCTGCAAGCGAACTGGCGTGTATGTAAACACGGTGCCCTTCGTGCCACGCTTTTTCTGCCAATGTGCAGGCGTAGCGATTTCTGTCTTCAGCGGTGGTATGAGCGAGCACGTAGAAATCCACACGGGCCATGGCTAATTATGGCATGGACCCTAACATAATTTCAGTTGCAACGGTCAAGGAGGTACTGCGCAAGGAGGGGGACTGGTCTGCCAGTTGCTCCTTTTTCTTTTCCACCAGTCCAGGCAGTCCCAGCAATATCCAGGTGGCTCCAATGAAACTGTTTGGTAAATCGTGACAAGAAACTAGCAGCGGTAATCGTGCCCGCTTCCCGTCCACCGACGTTGGCTATGTCGGCAAAGGGACTATCGAGTTGTTGATGATAATCCTCCCATAGCGGTAGTTGCCAGGCTCGGTCATTACTTGTTTTTCCGGCATTTAGTAGGTCATTGGCGAGCGGGCTATGATTACTTAAAAGGCCAGTTGCGTATTTACCTAGCGCGATAACGCAAGCACCTGTTAGCGTGGCGATGTCGATAACTACGTCTGGATTAAAACGCTCACAGTAGGTCAGTGCATCACAGAGAATTAAACGTCCTTCTGCGTCAGTGTTCAGGATTTCAATCGTCTGACCGGACAGGCTGGTGACGATATCGCCGGGTTTTGTGGCATTGCCGTTTGGCATGTTTTCTGTCGCCGGAATGACGCCGACGACGTTGATTGGCAGGTTAAGTTCTGCTGTAGTAGCGAGTGTTCCAAGCACGCTCGCTGCGCCACACATATCGAACTTCATCTCGTCCATTTGTGCCGCGGGTTTGATCGAAATCCCTCCAGAATCGAAAGTGACGCCCTTCCCGACGAGGACAACTGGCTTTGTATCTTTCGATGTACCGCGGTATTCCAGTGTGATGAGTTTGGCAGGCTCGTGACTACCGCGAGATACTGCGAGCAATGCCCCCATGCCAAGCTGCTCCATTTCCGCCTCATCCAATACCTTAATCTTGATTGACTTGTGAACTTTTTGTAGTTCTTTAGCCTGCTTGGCCAAGAATGTTGGGGTACAGATATTGCCCGGTAAGTTGGCGAGGTCTTTCGTGAGTTTAACGCCGTTCGCAATAGCCTGTCCTTCGGCAACCGCCTTATCGCCTATGGGAAGGGCACGCCGAGTCGGAACGCTCAGAATAATCTTTCGCAAAGGTCGTCGAGTGGAATTCTTCTTGCTTTTTAGTTCGTCAAACCGATATAGGGCATTTCGAGACACTTCAACCGATTGTCTTACCTTCCAGTAGATATCGTGGCCTTTTATGTTAAGCTCCGTTAGATAACTGACTGCTTCCATGGAACCCGTTTCATTCAGCTGAGCGGCCGTTTTGGATGTTATGTCGCGAAACTGGTTATTGCCGAGATCGCGCTCATGCCCACAACCTACCAGCAAAACCCTATCAGCAAGCGTCCCCGGCACGTTATGCAACAGGAGAGTCTGCCCAAGTCTACCTTCGATATCGCCTCGCCTTATAAGGTTTGATAAGAAGCCCTTGCTGGCAGTGTCAATTGCTTTCGCGGCTTGCGATAGGCGTCTGGGTTCAAACACACCCGCAACAACACATGCGGTGCGCTGCTTTTCTGGACTTCCACTTTTGACGGTGAATTCCATAGTAGCTTCAGCAGTCTAATTGGAGACAATCGTTGTATAAATCAGCAACATCTAACCGGTGGCAATGAATTTTGCCCGATTTGGGTACTTCTGTCATTTTTCTGTCAAGTGTATTCATTTACAGCGTAGGACGCAAAGCACGTCCTTGAGAGCGAGCAAGGGGTAGATCCAGTTGCTTATTCGAAGTTATATCTATCGCGAGATTTTCCGGTGGATGTTTACGATTACTATGCTGCTCGTCGTCATGTACGGCGGCATCCTATTCGCTAAGTATCTGGCAGACGTTGCGATGGGCGCGCTAGCAACTGCTCTCATTTATAAGATGCTCGCCTTTAAATTGATAGAAAAGCTTACCGTGCTGCTTCCCGTGTCGCTGTATGTTGCAGTCCTGATCGCCTTATCGTGTATGCGGCGCGATAGTGAGCTAATGGCGATTTTCGCCTCTGGACTCGGTCCGTCCTTTATTCTCGGGGCGGTGCTCCGCTTCGCCTTGGCATTTGCACTGGTTGTCGGGTTGATTTCATTCTACGCGGGCCCATGGGCAAGGTCGGAGTCCCTGCAACTTCGCGCACAGGCAATAAAGGAGTCTGATATCACGGGGATAGCCGCGGGGCGCTTCAAGGAATTTAGCAAGGGCAATGGCGTCGTTTATGTGGATCAGGTGTCCTCGGATGGCCGAGTCATGAGGGATGTGTTTTTGCAGGTACGTGAACGCGACAAGCTAGGGATTCTCACGGCTAAACAAGCGCAGCTGGAGACGGACGAGAGCAGCGGGGGTCGCTTTGTGGTATTTGAAGAGGGGCGCCACTACGAAAGGACGCCAGGACAACTCGATTATAAGGTGACTGATTATAAACGCTATGCAATGCTCATTGAGAGTGCAAGCGATGTAAGTACGGCTGTCAGCACTCGTGCGATACCAACGAGCGTGCTTTGGCACTATGATCAAGCCAAATATGCCGCTGAACTGCAATCGCGTGCCGCAAAAGTACTGGCCTGTATTTTATTGCCCCTGCTGGCTGCGTTGCTATCTCGTATGACACTCGGTCGTCGCCAGCACGCCGTTTTCATAATTGCAATCCTAATCTATGTTCTTTATATCAATCTGCTGGAGATATCCATTCATATGCTAAAGCGAGGGGAGCTGCCTACCTATATTGGTCTCTGGTGGGCACACGGGGCATTAGTTATCGTGATTGCGATCCTATACTACTTTCCTGTATTAAGGCGCTGGTGGAAAGGCGTTGGCGCGCGGCGGGTTTTCGCCTCAAAAGCATGAAGATCCTGGATCGCTATATTGGCCTGGCCGTGGTCCAGTCCACGCTTGTCATTCTAGCAGGGTTGCTTGCGTTATCTGCCTTCTTTCTATTGATCGATGAATTGAGACGAGCGGGCCAGGCAAACTACAGTGTTTTGCAGGCCGTTGAATTTACCCTCTTGAGTGTGCCCCAACATACCTATGAGCTGTTTCCGATTGCAGCCGTCGTTGGGAGTATGGTTGCGCTCAGCATTCTCGCAAGGAATGGCGAGCTTACTATAGTCCGAGGGGCCGGCGTGTCAGTTGCAGGTGTTCTTGTGTCGGTGATGAAGGCTGGATTGGTGTTGGCTGCACTGGTGATTGTTTTGGGCGAGTTCATCGCACCACCTGCTGCACAATATGCGCGTCATCTTCGTTCAGTGGCGTTGACCGAACAAATCTCATTGAAAGGAAAGCACGGCTATTGGACGCGCGATGGCCAAAGTTTTATTAATGTTAAGACAATCTTGCCAGGAGATAGGCTCAGGGGGATCTATATATATGAATTTGATGATGCGAACCGACTACGGGCAACCACAATTGCCAAGAGTGCGTACTACTCGGATGGACAATGGTTTCTCGAGGATTTGGAACAGACGTCCATTGGTGACGATGGCGTCAGCAAAAATAAAATAGATCGTGCTAAGTGGGAATCAGTGCTTACCCCCGATATGATCAATATGGTTATTCTTAAACCTAAACACCTTTCGGGGTGGGAACTGTTTGACTACATCCGCTACCTAAAAACAAACGCACAAGAGAGCGTTCGTTACGAGCAAGCGCTGTGGGGCAAAATAACGCATCCTATTGGCATTGGCGCGATGGTCCTGATTGCGGTTCCCATTGTGCTCGCCTCCTTGCAGGGGTTTGGGATGGCCCAGCGCGTATTTATCGCATCTCTAATCGGCATCGCCTTTTACATTGCCAATCAGTTGAGCGCACACCTCGGGGTTATATACAACGTTAACCTCGGGATCAGTGTGGCTATCCCGACGTTGATCATTATTGCTGTCACTTTAGTGCTGATGCGACGGGCGTAGGTCATTTTTTTTTCAAAGATAAAATATTCACTTATGACGACCAGCGTCAGTTGGCTCAGCACTGACCAGGACCGTGCCAGAAAGGCGATCGTGCCAGGCGAGCTTGTCGCGATCCCACACAGACCAGAGAAATCCTAAGCCGAGAAGCAGACAGGACCCGATTGCGCAGAGGAAGCGTAATGCTGCGCGCCGCCAGGATACTTTCTGACCGTCTTCCTGCTTAATGCGAATTCGCCACGTACGCATACCGAGTGTCTGTCCGTCCCGGGTCCAATGCCATCCGTAGTACAGGAAGCTAATGAGCAGCAGATACGCTGCATAGAACGCACTTCCGGGAGGAATTGCTTCACCATCGGTAAAGCGCAGTAAGGGGAGCGTTGCGACAAATAAAACGGAGAATAACAGCAAGGCGTCGTAAGAAATCGCCGCTAGGCGCCGCGCCAGCCCGACATACTGGTTAGATGATGTATTCGATTGCATCGAGGTGGTGAAGGTTGGCACTGGTGGGCGTATTAAACGCGCGTTGCCTCGCATAGACAATGTGGTCACCGAGAATTGGGCTTTGCTTTTGGCTACCGAGCGTTTGTAGCCTACGTGCATCCCCATCTGGCGCTGGCTGGGGTTGCAATGGGGGGTATCTGGGCTATCATTATGTTGCAGCGCAACAATCACGATCGCGGAAGGTATCGGCGCATTGTTGAACGGTCTCAGGATGGCCTAGGCAAGGCAAATATAACTACCTGAAAATTATGGTAAAATAATTGAAGTCCCTGCTACGATGGGTGAGGGGGGCTCGATCGCCCTGCGCGGATGCTTAGGATACGTTATACTCAACCTCAATTTAATCATTGTTGTTATTGATCTTAATAGAGTTAGCCATATGTACTATGGAGACAGCGCCGAACCCCACCAGGGAGATTCGTTGTCAGCCGTTTATCGGCCGAGATGCACCCTTTGTCCGGTTTCGGCTGACAGGCCCCAATCAAGCTGCTAGAGGTTACAAAGTGGGCAAAATATCGGGTTCATTCGTTATAT
The DNA here is from genome assembly GCA_027296625.1 of Gammaproteobacteria bacterium. Classification (NCBI taxonomy): domain Bacteria; kingdom Pseudomonadati; phylum Pseudomonadota; class Gammaproteobacteria; species Gammaproteobacteria bacterium. Next base: position 49,156 of record JAPUIX010000107.1, read on the forward strand.
AGGTCGTGCGCCCATGGTTTAACGGGTTAATAAGGAGGCGCCGGAGCGGCAGAGTGCCGTTGGTACCGTTAAGGAGTTTGCCCTGGGATCCCCGGCTATGCAGGAAAGCGGATGGATCGCATCAGATCAAGTAGTGTGTGAATGATGAATACGAGCCACAGGCACATGCAAGACATTTTCGAGCTTCCCTACCGTTTGGGACAGGGTTTGGTATGCCTTGTGGCGGTGCTGATTGCCACGCTGCCGCTCGCCGTCGGGGCGACGGATGAAGCGGGCTTCGATTGGACGAACCCCCCTGGACAACGCGTGAGCGTCGGATCCCATAAACTCCATATCCTCTGCAAGGGCCACGGGCGGCAGACGGTGGTGATTGACTCCGGTGTTGGTGGGTTCTCGCTGGAATGGACGCGTATCCAGAACGCGTTGGCGAAACACTATCAGGTCTGCACCTATGATCGCGCCGGTTACGGTTGGAGCGATCCTGGGCCGCTACCTCGCACGACCAAACAGATTGCAACGGAACTGTACACGCTATTGAAGAATGCCAATATCCGCGGTCCGTATATATTGGTTGGCCATTCCTTTGGCGGTTACAACATCCGCTATTTTGCGAGTAAACACCCGGCGGATGTTCAAGGCCTAGTCCTGATTGATTCGTCGCATCCCGACCAGGATGCACGATTGCCGAGCAGGAAGACGAAAAAAGTCGGGCCACCGCCCCGCATCGTAAAGGTATACGATTCCTATGCGCCTTACACTACACGCGTCTGGATATCGAGACCCGTGATGCCAGACAATTACCCCCATGAGGTGCGCCTGCAGGCGTTTGCGCTCATGTCTACCCGCAAGGCCGGGATCACTCAGCGTCTGGAACTTGAGAGCTTTAAAATCAGTGCGTCTCAAGTGGCCAGCGCTGGCCCGTTGCCGAATGTCCCTCTCATGGTTTTGACGCGGGGTAAACGAGTCTGGCCGACTAATTATTATGGCGATCTTATGGAAAAAGTATGGACGGAACTTCAAGATGAGCTGGCTACATTAGCGCCACGCTCAGTGCATTTGGTTGCCGAACATAGCGGGCATTCCATTCACCTGGATGAACCCGGCTTAGTTATCAATGCCGTTTCGACTATCGTGGACTCGACTTCGGTTGAGTACTTCGCACAAAATGGGCCCTGAGAGGCTGCATCGGTAATTTAAGATCCGCATCGCCTTTTCACGGCGAACGAAAACGTTAATCGCCGACGCACTGTTTCTTTCTTCCGTGCTCATCCCTCGAGAGCGTCATCCATCGTGTCGTAATAGCTATGCCTGGCCTGCGTAGGCAGAAGTGCGCTTGGTCTATCCTATGATTAATTTGGCGATTGGGATTTTTGGCTCGTTTTTGTTTCAGTTATGCCGTACGGGCACCTCGGATACTCGTCTTGCCATAGCCTACCAATTCCCCCAGTCTGGCCGAGTGATTGGGCGATATGCTCAGCTGCCCATTTAGGACAATGACAGCCGTTTGCGCCGGCAAAGAGACAGGCTTAGGAGGATGAAATGAAGCACATTCGATTCCGTAGGGTGACTTATATTATGGCCGCTGTATTTTTGAATGTTTCCGTGGCAGCAGCTGAGGAGGAAATCGCGAGGCCCGAGCAGCTTGTTACCCTGTCGCAGGCAACACTTGAGCACTTCATTGCGGATCCAAATATGAGCTGGTTTCGTAATAATGTAAGTTCCGCAAAGGCAATATTTATCGTGCCGGAACTCTTGAAAGCGGGTTTTTGGTTTGGGGGCTCCGGTGGCAGCGGTGCGCTACTGGCACGGGATTCGAAGACTGGCAACTGGAGTTATCCGGCCTTCTACACCATGGGGAATATTACCTTTGGCTTGCAGATTGGTGCTGAATTATCTGAGGTAGTACTCATGGTAATGACGGAGAAGGGACTGGACTCGATGCTTTCTACCTCTGTTAATCTCGGTGCAGATGCCAGCGTCGCGGCGGGACCGGTCGGCGCCGGTGCCAAAGTGGCGACCGCTGATATCCTGGCCTTCTCCCGGTCTAAAGGGATCTTTGCGGGACTGACGGTTGAAGGAGCGGCGATTGCAGTTCGGGATAAATGGAATCACGCTTATTACGGTAAGGCCGTAACACCAGTCGATATTCTTGTGCGTCGTAGTGTCAGCAACGAGCAGGCGGATGCGCTCCGATCCTTGGTGGGCAAAGCTGCAGGGGATGGTTAGGTTGAGACGTACGGATAGTTTGCGGCATCTTAGGTCGTCTGATTGGAATCTGTGCGACGAGGCATCGCGTCACATGATGTGGCGCTCCCTAGGGGACTCGAACCCCTGTTTTCGCCGTGAGAGGGCGACGTCCTAGGCCGCTAGACGAAGGGAGCGGGCGATGTGATCAGCACGATAAGAAAACGATGCTATTATACGGGCGCGCCTGTACTGCTCAAATTCATCCCGGCGACCTTAGAAGAGTGGTTTCTATAGACTGTTGCGCGGGTCAAATGCGTTTATGAAAAAGCTAACGAGCCAAAGCAATATTGCAAGGCTCCCGATCGAGCCACATATCGTTCCTAGAGCAGAGCACGTCATCTCACGTGCCAATATCAGCGAAAATGCCCTAAAGGTACTGTATCGCCTTAAGAATGCAGGATATAAGGCCTATCTGGTGGGTGGTGGGGTGCGCGATCTATTGCTGGGTCGCGAGCCGAAGGATTTCGACGTCGTGACCGACGCCCGGCCCCAGCAGGTCAGGGAACTCTTTCGCAACTGCTACCTAATCGGGCGCCGGTTTCGTCTCGCACACGTACGATTTGGACGGGAGATTGTTGAGGTATCCACCTTTCGCGCGCCTCATGACGCCGAGCCTGAAGGTGACGGGCGCGTTGTAGGTGGGCGCATTGTCCGCGATAACGTCTATGGTGATATTGATGATGATGTTTGGCGAAGGGATTTCACAGTTAACGCGCTGTATTACAACATCGCAGATTTTACCGTTGTAGATTACGTTGGAGGTATGGGCGATATTAGAGCGGGACAGTTGCGTCTCATTGGTAATCCAGCTAGGCGATATCGTGAAGATCCCGTGCGTATGCTTCGAGCCATTCGTTTCGCGGTGCAGCTGGGCTTCAAGATCCATCCGGATACGGAAACCCCCATAGACGAGCTGGGTTATCTTCTCGCGGAAATTCCACCTTCGCGGTTGTGCGATGAAGTGATGAAGCTGTTTCTCGGTGGCTACGCGCTACAGACGTTCGAACGGCTTCGTCACCACTCATTATTCGTATACCTTTTCCCTCAGACGGAGCGCTGCCTGAGCGAGGAGGAAGGGCGCTTCCCGCATATGCTTTTGGTGCGCGCGCTTGCAAATACGGACGCTCGCGTTGCGGAAAACAAACCCGTTATACCTGCTTTCTTGTTTGCGGCCCTGTTATGGGACCCAATGCGCCGGCTCGCTAATGAATATCGAGCCAACGGGCTAAATGAAATGGAGGCCACGCAATTGGCTAGTGACGCGGTCATATCGAGGCAAGTGAGGCGAATGGCCATGCCGCGTGTCATGACACGGATGGCTCGCGAGATCTGGGCGCTGCAAGCTAGGATTGGAAACCTGAGCGGCAATCGCCCGGTTCGTCTGCTGCGGCATCCGCGTTTTCGTGCGGCTTATGACTTTTTGTTGTTGCGCGCTGAAGCCGGCGAAGATGTCAAGGCCGCCGCCGAGTGGTGGACAGCTTTCCAGGAAGCCAATGAGTCCGAACGCCGAGCGATGCTTGACGAATTGCCGGCAGGTCGCGGGCGGAGAAAACGTCGGCGGCGGCACAGGATCAAAGCTGATCACTGATGCGACCATGAGAGTGCGTACCCATGACACGTGCCTATATTGGGCTGGGAAGTAATCTCGACGATCCAGAGAAACAAATTCACATGGCATTGCACGCCCTGTCGGCGTTGCCCGGGACGACGTTGCTGAGAGACTCTTCTCTGTATCACGCCGAGCCGATGGGTCCTCAGGATCAACCTGACTATATCAACGCAGTGGCCGTGCTGGATACAGAGTTGCCAGCGCACGAGTTGCTGTATTACCTGCAGGACATTGAACAACGCCAGGGAAGATTACGTGCCGGCAAGCGTTGGGGGCCTCGAACGCTGGATCTCGATCTGTTGGTTTATGGTGAAGAGCGGTTGTCGGGCAGTGAACTGACCGTGCCACATCCCGGGATCGCGCGACGCGCTTTTGTCCTATATCCCCTGAGCGAGGTAGCGCCTAATTTAAATATACCGGGTTTTGGGCCTTTGCCTGAGTTACTAAAAGCCTGTCCATCGAAAGGGCTTCGCAGATTGCAGGGTGATGACTAAAGGTTACCCGGACTATATCGCGATTGAGGGGCCAATTGGTGTCGGTAAGACAACACTCGCGCGTCGCCTTGCGGATAGCTTCGGCACCGATCTGATGCTGGAAGGCGCGGAGGACAATCCCTTCTTGCCCCGTTTCTATGAAGACCCCGTGTCTGGGGCCTTACCGACTCAGCTGTTCTTCCTTTTTAACCGGGCACGGCAGATCCAGTCGCTGCGGCAGGCTGATATGTTCAGGCGGGTTGGAGTGGCCGATTTTCTGATGGAAAAGGATCGACTGTTTGCTCAGCTCACCCTGAGCGACGATGAGTTAGCCTTGTATAATCAAGTTTACGAGAAATTGACGCTCGACGCGCCCGTACCGGATTTGGTGATTTACCTTCAAGCGCCAGTCGAGGTTCTGCTCAAACGCATTTCGGAGCGCGGAGTACCCTACGAGCGCAATATTCAAGAACCCTATTTGCAACGCGTTGCCGATGCGTATGTGAATTTCTTTTACAATTTTAACATTGCTCCACTGCTTATCGTAAATGCTGCCGAGATCGACGTCGTTCACGAAAACCACCACTATGAGTTGCTGCTGCGCCATATTCGCAACCTTCCACCAGGTCGTCGCTATTTCAACCCAGCAGAACTATGAGTGAAAAGGTAACACTCAACAGCTTGCGCACAATGAAGCGGGCTGGGGAAAAGATTGCTTGTCTTACCGCCTATGATGCAAGTTTTGCCGCGCAACTTGATAGCGCGGGTGTCGACATATTGTTAGTTGGTGATTCATTAGGCATGGTTCTGCAGGGTGAGGACACGACACTTAAGGTGACCTTACGCGACATGATTTATCACTCACGTCACGTTTGCCGGGGTGCGGAGCGCGCGATGGTAGTGGTGGACATGCCGTTTATGAGCTACGTCAACACCGCTCAGGCGGTAGGTAACGCAGCGCGGTTGGTCAGCGAAGGCGGAGCGGAGGTCGTTAAGATGGAAGGCGGTGCATGGTTGGCTGATACCGTGCAGCAACTCGATGCACGGGGGATCCCAGTGTGTGCACATCTGGGCGTGTTACCACAATCGGTACACAAATTGAGCGGTTATCCTGTTCAGGGGCGCAATCAGCGCACCGCAGATGCGATCAGAAAGGACGCCATCGTGTTACAAGATGCGGGGGCGGCGCTGCTTGTTCTCGAATGTGTGACGCGCAGTGTGGCAAAGGAGATTGCGCGCACGCTAGAGATTCCCGTTATTGGCATCGGTGCGGGTAACAACTGCGATGGACAGGTGCTGGTGCTTTATGACGTTCTGGGGATTAGCGGTCGGCAACCGAGATTTTCGCGAAACTTTCTGGCGTCTAACGCAACAATACAGGCGGCTGTTGAGGATTATGTTCGGTCCGTCAAGTCCGGGGAATTTCCCGCGCCAGAACATGGTTTTGACTAATGCAAACCGTGCAGCAAATCGCGGCATTGCAAGATATTGTGAGCCAATGGCGTGTTGCGGGTGAGCGCATTGCCTTGGTTCCGACGATGGGTGGCTTCCACGCCGGGCATTTCGCCCTAGTCACGAAAGCGCGAACGATCGCCGATCACACAGTCGCGACCATTTTTGTCAACCCGATGCAATTTGTTGCGGGGGAGGATTTTGAGGCCTATCCCCGCCCATTCGATGAGGACACCCGAAAATTGGCGGAATCAGGCGTGGATCTCTTGTTTGCTCCAAACGTGCATGAGCTTTTCCCGGAGGGATGGGCGGATCAGACACGCGTCTTTGTCCCATCCCTCGACAATATGCTCTGTGGTGCATTCCGCCCCGGGCACTTTACAGGCGTTGCCACCGTAGTCGCCAAGCTTCTTAACATCGTGCAACCGCAGGTCGCTGTGTTCGGTGAGAAGGATTACCAGCAGTGGTTATTGATAAAAAGGATGACAAAGGACCTTTGCATGTCAGTGGATATTGTTGCCGTTCCCACGGTACGTGAGGATGATGGTTTGGCGCTAAGTTCGCGCAATCACTATTTGACTGATGCTGAGCGCCGGATCGCACCGAAATTATTTGAGTTCCTGAAAAACGCGGCCGCACGGATCAAACAGGGGAACACCGACTACGCAAGGATAGAGGCTATAGGCTTGCAGGAGCTTGCTGAAGCCGGCTTTAGGCCAGAATACTTTAGAGTTGCCAATGCCGAGGATCTCAATGACCCGGGGGACGGGGATTCGAATCTGATTATTCTTGCCGCCGCTTGGCTCGGCGCGGCGCGGCTTATTGATAACATTGCAGTGCGAAACTATCGTTGAACCCTCGGCTGTGTTGAGCCATAATCTGAATCCCTGCCGAGATCTGGTGTAACCGCATGAAAATCACGCTCCTTAAATCAAAAGTTCATCGGGCTTGCGTAACGCACGCAGAGCGGGAGTATGAAGGATCTTGTGCAATCGACGGCAGGGTGCTGGATCTTGCGGGCATTCATCAGTATGAGCAAATCCAGGTCTACAATATCAATAATGGCGAACGCTTTACCACCTATGCCATTCGCGCCGAAGAGGGCTCTGGTATCGTATCTGTGAATGGGGCGGCCGCACATAAAGCGAACCCTGGCGATCGCGTGATCATCTGTGCCTATGTAACCATTGAGCAGAGTGAGGCGCCCAACTTTAACCCCAAGCTGGTCTATCTGGACGAGCGAAATCAGCCCACTGAAACTCGCCAAGATATCCCTGTCCAAGTGGCCTAAATCGCTGTCGCTGTATCGAGTGGTCTTTGGGTCTTTGAATTGCTGGAGCGAATGATCACGAGTGGGCGTCCGAGGCATTCGATACCTGTTGCATCAAAATTGCGCATTGAACATCCGTTACGTTCAACCTTTCTCAAAACCAACGAGTAGACGCGACTGTCCACTACGTAGGTGTAGTCGATATATCACAGCCAATTTGTGCCGTTGTGTTTTGCCAATAATCTGTTTTGGTTTTATTAAACTTTGGCACGACGCCGAGGTCTTATGGAAATGGCGTTTTGATACAGCGAATGCTTGGCTGATTTGCAATTCGCTAATGGACATGGTGCTGGAATGACGACAAAGATATGTACAAGGTGCGGTGGCCGTGGCACGCGGGGAGATGTTCGGCAGGTGGTCGTCTCAATTGATGCACTTGAGGAATGTGCCTATTGTGGCGGCAGGGGAGAGGTTGAAGAACTGATCGATCCTCGCCCTTGGAGTGACACAATGATCAGAACGTTATCTCGAAGCCTCTATAAGAGGCCAACGTTTACGCCGCGAATAATCAGTAGTAATAGGGGCGAGAGTATCTGAACCTCATCACCCGGTGACAGGTGTCATCTCCTGTTTCGTCTTGATTCAATTTGCTGAGGTGGTTAACCGGCGTGATCCGGGTAAAGCCATCCGGTGCCGTTACACGTTTCTCGACCTATCGTCTATCATGGCGACACCCAAATATTCGTCCTTCGCAACTGATGGAAACGCTTCATAAGAGAGTTACCGCGTGCGTGATTATCATCGGTAATGAGATCCTGTCGGGTAGGACAAGCGACGCCAACCTGGCGTATCTTGGCCAGCGACTCGGGGAGCTTGGTATCCATCTGGATGAGGCGCGGGTGATACCTGACACCGAAGATGCCATTATTAATACGGTGAATCAATGCCGCCGGATCTACGATTATGTGTTTACGACGGGTGGCATTGGTCCGACGCACGATGACATAACCTCTCAATCGATTGCAAAAGCATTTGGTACACCGATTAAGCGGGATGCAGAAGCGGTTGCGCGATTGAAGACGTATTACGGGCCGGATGATCTGAACGAAGAGAGGCTCAGAATGGCGAATGTTCCAAAGGGTGCTCGATTAATTGACAATCCGGTGAGCGCGGCACCAGGTTTCGAGATCGAGAACGTATGGGTGCTCGCTGGCGTGCCCGCGATCATGCGTGTCATGTTTGAAGGAATTACTCACCGACTTACCGGGGGTGCGCCCATTCTCTCGCGCACAGTGTCGACGAATCTTTCAGAAGGGCAGATTGTAAATGGTCTAAAGGTGATTCAGGCACATTATCCGGATGTAATCGTCGGGAGCTATCCGTTTTTCCGTAGGCAACGCTTCGGAGTCAGTATCGTGTTACGCGGTATAGATGTAGGCACACTGGACGGTGCTGCTGCTGATGTGCATGCCTTGGTAACAGAATTGGGCGGCGCATTACTTGCCGAGAGCAAGGTCTAGTTCAATTTCGTAAATTCAATTCTCAGCAGATGACGCATTTGCGATCGGTTCACAGTGTTTGTTGGGGCAGAAGGTAGTTGGACCATCTTTTGTCTGCCTGGCTTTTCCGAGGGCGATTGTCTCAGTTACGAATGACCCCTAACATCGCTGCCATGACCCGCACCTTCTCGCGTAATGATTGGCGGGGTGGATCAGCTGCGTTGTGATGTAACACCAAGAGCGTTTGATCGTCCTCTGCCGGGCGCCCAGACCGGTAAGCTGTCACACTCTCAAGTACCATGTGGCTGATCTTATCCGGCTCGGCCACATTCAATTCGCTAACCAACGCGAGTAATCCCTGTTCGCCGAGCGGCTGGCCATTCAGATTGGTCGCATCCGTTAGCGCATCGGTGTATATCAGCACGAGATCACCCTTATCCAATTTCACCGCAAATTGCACATAATCGGTGGGCTCAATCACACCCAGTGGCAGGTTGACCGTGGTTTCGGGCTCTTGTAGCACAGCGTGGTCCAACAGCTCCCAACTTTGGGAACGGGCGCGGTACCATAGCGGCCGTGGATGGCCGGCATTGCAGATAATGAGGTGATCGGTGGGGGCAAAATACGTGGTTAGTAGGACCGTGGCAAAAGCGCCGGCTTTGCTGAGCTTGGAAAACTCTTGATTAAGCGCTTGAGCAAATCGGGTTTGGTCGAGCGTATTGATGTGCTTTCGCATGAGTTTGCGAAGTCGCAAAGCAAGCGCCCCAACGCCCGCGCCGTGACCAGCGATGTCGGCGACAGCAAAACGGGAGATCTTACCCGCCCCGCACATGGATATGTAATGGAGATCGCCGCCTTCGAGGTTCCCCTCAAACGGCTCCGCGAAGATCCAGGCATCGATCCCCGGTACCGAAAAGGCGTTATTGATCCGTTGGTTGCCGCCCCAGACCTCCATGCACTGAAGGGAATGTACGGTGGGGCCTTGGTGTGTGACAGATCGCATTAGCGAATGAGGGGAACGCATGATGTATTTTGCTGCACTTTTAACGAGACTAGGAGATTTTCAACCGATGAGCAAGACGAGCCACCGACGCCGATTTGGAGAGCCCGGCGTTTCTTGTCATTCACGGTGCCTAGCCGGTGTTTGAAAAACAGGGTGCGCACGATCTAGTCTGTAGGTATAAAAAGCACGCCATCCTCAGGAGGGGCCATGGCAGAAAGATACGATGCGATTATCATCGGTGCCGGTCAGTCTGGGCCGTCGCTGGCCGCCAGATTAACACAGGAGGGGCTGAAGGCGGCTATCATTGAACGCAAGCTTTTCGGTGGTACCTGCGTAAATGTCGGTTGTATCCCCACCAAGACCTTGGTAGCAAGTGCCCGTGCCGCTTATGTCGCGCGCCGTGGCGCGGATTTTGGCGTCATAATCAACGGGGCAATCGAAGTTGACATGAAACGAGTCAAGACGCGCAAGGATGGGGTGGTACGGGAGTCCAATGAGGGCGTCGCAACGTGGCTGAAGACCATGACTAACCTCACGGTGTACGAGGGTCATGCACGATTTGAAAGTCCCAACACGGTCCGGGTCAATGGACAATTGCTCGAGGCTGAATGGATATTCATCAACGTTGGGGCAAGGGCTTTTATTCCAGACATGCCGGGACTGAATGAAATTGATTATCTGACCAACTCGAGCATGATGGAAGTCGATTTTATACCGGAGCATTTGCTCGTTATTGGCGGGAGTTATATTGGGTTGGAGTTTGCCCAAATGTATCGCCGCTTCGGCAGTCGGGTTACGGTCGTGGAAAAGAGAGAGCATCTGATTGCACGTGACGACGAGGACATATCCGAAGCGGTTAAGGAGATCCTAGAACACGAAGGCATCGATATCCGCCTTAATGCGGACTGTATCAGGGTAGAAAAACGCGGCGATGGGGTGGCAGTTGGGCTCTCTAGAGAAGGGCGCTCAGAAGCAATCGTCGGATCCCACCTCCTGCTAGCGGTCGGTCGCCGCCCCAATACCGATGACTTGGGTCTTAAGGAGGCGGGTATTGAGACAGACGAACGGGGGTTTATCGTGGTGGATGACTATCTAAAGACTAACATACCTGCTGTTTGGGTAACGGGTGATGCAAACGGTCGCGGCGCGTTTACCCATACTTCGTACAATGACTACGAAACTCTCGCTGCCAATCTCTTCGATAATGATCACCGACGGGTGAGCGACCGCATTACCGCCTACGCGCTCTACATCGACCCGCCCCTTGGGCGCGCCGGCATGACAGAACGTGAAGTACGAGTATCGGGACGCAAGGCGGTTATTGGCAAGATGATGATGAACCGCGTCGGTCGCGCTAAAGAGCGCAGTGAAACCCAGGGATTTATGAAGATATTGATCGATGCGGAGACTGAGAGAATCCTTGGAGCAGCGATTCTAGGCATCGGCGGTGACGAGATCATCCATTCCGTGCTGGATGTGATGTACGCCGACGCGCCTTATACAGTAATTCAACGTGCGATGCACATCCATCCCACCGTGACGGAACTGATTCCGACTATGCTGGGTGATCTTAAGCCCTTGCAGTAAGGGGAGCTTTTTTGTTTCACGCATTTGTATCGGCAGTTCGAATGGCTCTCGTGCAGAAGGCACTCAATGGTCTCGGTAAGTGACACAGGATATGACACAACGATGAAACGAATCTGTGTTTTCCTGGGCTCAAATCCCGGCATCCGAGCTGCGTACGTTGATGCGGCGCGGGATCTCGGCCGTGAGCTTGCGCGCCGGGAACTCACGCTCGTTTACGGTGGTGGGAGTGTCGGCCTCATGGGCGAGTTAGCCACTGCCGTCCTTGCGGAAGGAGGTGACGTGATAGGCATTATCCCGGAGGCACTGATAGAGAAGGAGGGCAGCCAAATAGGGATTCACGATCTGCGGGTGGTGGCTTCCATGCATGATCGTAAGGCGCAGATGTCAGAACTGGCCGATGGCTTCGTCGTTCTCCCTGGTGGGATCGGGACGCTCGAAGAATTTTTTGAAATCCTAACCTGGGCGCAGCTCGGTTTTCATAGGAAACCTTGCGGTGTGCTTAATACTTGTAACTTCTACGAGGGCCTGATCCAATTTCTTGACCATGTTGTCACGCAAGGTTTTCTTAACGAGGAGCATCGGTCAATGTTGCTCGTTGGGGAAACAGCGACGGAGCTTCTTACCAAATTCATGTCATACCAATCGCCACCGGTGAAAAGGTGGATTAGCCGGCAGCAGATCTAACGGTGCTTTGCGCGATCGCTCTTGTGGGCCGTGGCACAAAGGGACAAAGGCACAATGCGTGTTCATCACATTCCGTGAACACGATCGCGGTCTATTGCGTTCTTAATATTTTCTCGTTCCTAACGCTTGGCCAATGATGAGGAAGAATGCGTACCTTTTGATATTGTTGCTTATCGCAGCAGCAAATAGCGCCACGGCCGACTATGATGCTGGCCTGAACGCCTATAGGGCTGGTAACTATGACGTCGCCTTGGCGGAATTCAGAGGGTTAGCTGAAGCCGGTGATCCAAAGGCTCAGTATGCGCTTGGCCTAATGTATGCAAAAGGCCAGGGGGTCAGCCAGGACTACGGTGAGACTCTAAGCTGGTATCTGAAGTCTGCCCGGCAAGGTTATAGTGCAGCTCAGAACAACCTTGGCCTCATGCACGCAAAAGGTCACGGTGTTCCGAAGGACTATCAGGAGGCAATAAGGTGGTATTTAAGAGCCGCCCGTCAAGGGTACAGCAAAGCCCAGAATAGCCTTGCTCTGTTGTACGTCAACGGCCAAGGTGTTGATCAGGACTATATACAAGCCTATGCGTGGTTCAATGTGGCTGCGAAACATGGGCATGCCATCGCGAAAAGGAATCGCGACGCGCTGGGAAAGAAAATGACTGCGTCGCAGCGTCGCGAGGCTAGGAAGCTCTCTAAAGGAATCTTGGCGAAATATGAAAATAACTCAGATTAGAATCGTTACAGTGACGTCCAGTGTCGTCAAACATACCTTTTCCCGACAGGTGAAGGTGCGCGGAGTACCGTAGATCCGCTACACCAACCTACTTCTGAAACTGTGCTTGTATTTATTGCTACTGTTCATGGCGAGTACGTTGATCTTTTTCGCCCCATACAAATTGAAGGCGTGGACCGAGATCAATACGAATGTGCCCTGAGATGAACCGTGCAGGGAACAGATCAGTACCGACCATATATACGAGAATCATAGCAAAACACATGCCCACGTAGACGAATACGAGGGGGAACAAATACCACGTTCCTAGTCTCGCCATGTCCAGCAATAAGGCCAAGCTGCTATAGACGCCTAGTAATATCACGAGATAGGCCGGAACCTTCCAAAGCCACTGGATCAGACTGCTACTTTTCGCGGCTGACTTTGCACCCGTTGAATGAACCCACAGTTTAATTAAGTAACTTGCGGCCACCAGCGCAGAGATATATATCCAAGTTTGTAAGAACACGGTTTAGCCCCCCAAGATCAAGTGAAGATATCTGTTTAAGCATAGTCGCTAAACCAGTGCGTTGCTATAACCGTGGCGCACAAGCAGGGCTCTTTAAGCTCATGTGAGATCGGTGAAATGGATGGTCGACGTAAGATGTGCTATCTCGCATCGTACGGAGACAACTTTATAATTTTCCATCAGGGAGACATTATGAGCAGTTTCGGATCTCAGACTGCATTGAAAACTGATCTATCCTGTCTAATACTTAACTTTAGCTTCTTGGAGTCGCGAGACCTTGGAACTAATCGAGGCTGGTATCTATAAAAATATAATCTAAGGAAGGTACCCGGCAACTGCCAGCTTGAATCGTTTTGGCTACATACGTTGGATGATATATCTGGAGTGTGATGAAGAGAAATCCGTACAAGATGAGTCGGAAGTCGATTACTCAAGACGCGGTTAAGGTTGGGATCATTGGCGCCGGCAGGGGAGGATACGGATTGCTGCGGGTCCTAAAAGATATCCCCGAAGTCGTGGTCGTTGGGATTTGCGATGTTAACCCTGCTGCGCCCGGTTTCACTGAAGCAAAACAGTTATCCATCCCTACATATTTAGATCTTGAAGTGATGTTGCGCGAGCAGCCTATGCACTGGTTGATTAATGTTACGCATAAGTCCCTCACCCAACGCCATATTTTGAGCCAGGCGCTTAACGATGTGACGGTAATCGATGGACATATTGCTGAATTGATTTGGCTTATTCTTTCGACCATCTACAATCAGATCCATCTTGACGAAGCGAACAAGCGGTCCTCGCAAAAACATATAAAGGTCCTGTACATGTTGGCGTGGGATATTATTCGGCAGGTTGTTAATGTTGGACAACCACTCCAAACTGAGTTGGCAAATATCGCTTTCCAAGATCCGCTGACTGGTCTGTATAGTCGGCGTATCTTTATACAATTTTTAAATCGAGAAATCAGTGGTGCGATCCGTCATGGGCAGCCGCTCGCTTTGGCGATTATTGATATTGATTATTTCAAGTCTGTCAACGACCGATTCGGACATGATTCAGGGGATCAAGTATTGAGAGAATTTGCGGAACTTCTTGACGACTCGCATCGAAGGAGCGACTTAGTGGCGCGCTACGGAGGAGAAGAGTTTATCGCCGTACTTCCAAACACCAATATTGAAGCGGCATGCATCTGGGCAGAACAGTTCCGGAAACGGATTGAGACAAGGTTACGGACGCCAGAAGGGTCACCTATAACAGTGAGCATTGGTGTTGCGACTTATGATCCGGACTCTGATCCAGCGAGTGCGCAGAAAGTTGAGGGTACCGCGATCCCGGATATTAAAAAAGCGCTGTTGGGGAACGCTGATCAGGCTCTGTACGAAGCCAAGGGGAGCGGGAGGAATCGAATTACGGCTTTTTCACCTGCAACAGGGAGGACAGGCCGAAGTCTCAAGAATTAGATGAGACGATTAGGATCGCTCGCCTGCTGCAATGTTGACCCTCTCAAGGAGTGGGCCCCATGTATTGGCTAGGGTCCATGCGGTTAGCGATGGTGCCGAGAGAGAGACTCGAACTCTCACGGGGTTACCCCCACCAGATTTTGAGTCTGGCGCGTCTACCAGTTCCGCCATCTCGGCACGATGCGGTGTGTCTGATGAAGCGGTAAGTATAGGGAATCACGGTCGCTCGTAAAACTAAAGGCTTACTGCGCCGTAGAGGTTGACGAGCGGACGTGGCGATTGGCACGCTTTATCCGCGTCTTGTGGATTCGGCTGAGTTCTTTGTTAATATCGCCCGCCATGCGCCGCTCAGAGTTTTATTACGCGCTTCCTCAACACCTGATCGCGCAATATCCGACCGCAAACCGGCGCGATAGTTGCTTACTGTACCTCGATGGGGCGACAGGCAGATTACGGGATCTCCGTTTTCCTCAGTTACTCGAATTGGTAAGGCCAAATGATTTGCTCGTTTTTAATGATACACGAGTCATTCCAGCACGGTTGTTCGGTCATAAGTCGACGGGTGGGGGGCTTGAGGTCCTGGTGGAACGTATTCTGGACGCACGGCGAGTCTTGGCCCAAATACGGGCTAGCAAGTCACCGAGGCGAGGCTCGACGATCTACCTAGGAGAGGATGTTAAAGCTGAGGTGATAGAACGGCATGATGAGTTTTTTGAATTGCAATTTAATGATGCCCGTTCGGTTCTCCAGATTCTTGATGCCATTGGGCATATTCCTTTGCCACCTTATATCAACCGTCCAGATGAGCCTGTGGATGCAGAGCGCTACCAGACGATTTATGCGCGCCGCGTTGGTGCAGTTGCAGCGCCGACTGCGGGGCTCCACTTCGATGAAGCCCTCATGGCGTCTCTCCAGGAGATGGGCGTTGGGATGGGTTATCTCACCTTGCATGTGGGGGCAGGTACCTTCCAGCCGGTGCGCGTCGTTAACCTTGCAAACTACAAACTGCATAGTGAGTACGTTAACGTGCCTGAATCCATGTGCGAACGCGTGGATGCCGCCCGCCAGCGCGGTGGGCGAATTATTGCGGTTGGGAGCACATCAGTCCGAGCGTTAGAAACTGCATCAGCTGAGGGGAAGCTTCAGCCCTATGAAGGCGAAACAAGCATCTTTATCTATCCTGGATATAAGTTTATTAGCGTAGATGCCATGATCACGAATTTTCACTTGTCGGAATCAAGCCTTTTGATGCTGGTATGCGCGTTCGCAGGACGCGATGCTATCTTAAAGGCCTACCGTCACGCGATTGAGAAGCAATATCGCTTTTACAGTTACGGCGATGCGATGTTCATAACTTCATTGATCTCTAATGTACGATGATAGTCGTCGGCCTGTTGGCACGTACGGACTGTGATGCAGTTTGAAGTGCTTGCCACTGATGGCGGTGCCCGCCGCGGCCGCATGAGCCTTCCGCGAGGTACAGTGGAGACGCCTGTCTTTATGCCGGTTGGTACGCACGGCACGGTTAAGGCCATCACACCGGAAGAGTTACGCGATTTAGGTGCAGACTTGATCCTCAGCAATGCGCTTCATTTAATGCTGCGCCCGGGACCTGAGGTCATTATGGCGCATGGAAGCCTGCATGGATTCATGCACTGGGAAGGGCCAATACTCACTGATTCAGGGGGCTTTCAGGTGTTTAGTTTAGCTGCGAGATGTGAGATCACCGATGCGGGTGTGACCCTGCGCTCACCCATCGATGGCGATAAGGTGTTTTTTGGACCTGAGGAATCCATGGCAGTTCAAAGGAAGCTGGGTGCTGACATCGCCATGGTTTTTGATGAGTGCACATCGTATCCTGTTACTGAAAGTGAAGCTCGCGCCTCGATGGAACTTTCGTTGCGCTGGGCGGCACAATGCCGGGCTGCGTACGACGACAACCCTGCAGCTCTGTTTGGGATCATTCAAGGCGGAACGTTCAAACAGCTCCGTGATGCATCACTGGCTGGCCTCCTTGAATTAGATTTCGATGGCTATGCGATCGGTGGTTTGTCTGTCGGTGAGGGCAGGACAGAGATGCTGGATATTCTCACCCATACGGCGCCAAAAATGCCGACGGAGAAGCCACGCTATTTGATGGGCGTTGGGACCCCGGAAGACTTAGTGGAAGCGGTGCAGCGGGGCGTTGATATGTTCGACTGTGTTTTGCCTACGCGTAACGCTCGCAACGGACAACTGTTTACCTCGACCGGTGTTACGCGCATCCGCAACGCATGCTACAGGACGGACCCGGCCCCTCTAGATGAGTCGTGTCCGTGTTACGTGTGTCGGAACTACAGTCGCGCCTATTTGCATCACCTGGATCGGGCCAGCGAGATCTTAGGTGCAAGGCTCAATACGTTGCACAACCTGCACTATTATTTCGCTCTCATGCGTGACTTGCGTAATGCGATTTTGGAGCATAGATTGGCTGATTTTGTGGCAGAATTTTTTGCGAAGCGCGCCCAAACTGATGCAGCTATGCGATAATAATCCGCTTTGAAAATGTGGGTAATGAGGTCATGGACTTTTTGATTTCAGATGCCTGGGCACAGGAAGGACCAGCGCTGGGTGGTGTGGGATTCGTGGAGTTTATTCCACTTATCCTGTTATTTGTGGTGTTTTACTTTTTGTTGATTCGGCCGCAGATGAAGCGAGCCAAGGAACACAAGCAGATGGTGGCGGCGCTCAACAAAGGGGACGAAGTCGTAACTAACGGCGGGCTGCTGGGGTGTATCAACGACGTCGGGGATCACTTTGTTGTCTTGGAAGTGGCCAAAGGGATTGAGGTTAAGATACAGAAGCAAAGTGTTGCGGCCACCGTCCCTAAAGGGACCATCAAAACGCTCTGAAAAGAACGAAGAAACTGCGCTTCATCTGGAATAAGCTATCCCAATGAATCGCTATGCCCTATGGAAATATCTGCTGATCGTCGTCGTGATTGTGGTTGGCGTCGTTTTCGCGCTGCCGAATCTTTATGGAGAAGATCCGGCGGTGCAAATCTCGCCGGCCCGAGCCGGCCAGATCGATGAGGGCTTGCAAGCGCAGGTTAGCGCTGCTCTCGAAACGGCAGGGATCAAGCCGCTCTCGATCCAACGCGATTTACGCCGTTTGTTAATTCGCTTTCCAGACACAGAAAGCCAACTGCAGGGTCGCGACGTGGTGAGTCAAGCTATGGGCGGCTATGTGGTGGCCTTAAACCTGGCACCTGTGACGCCTGGTTGGCTGAGCTCCCTTGGTGCAAGACCCATGTACCTTGGACTCGATCTTCGTGGTGGGGTGCACTTTCTCATGGAAGTGGATATGCAAGCCGCTGTTCACCAGGCTGAAGAGCGCTATATTTCCGATATCCGTCCCCTGCTTCGTGAAAGTAAGATCCGGTATAAGACGATCACACGAGGGGATACAGGAGGGATCCGGATCCGTTTTCGAGACGCGGAAACGCGCACTAAAGCAGCTCGCGTCATCAATGATGCCTTTCAAGACCTTGAAGTGGCGGAGGCGGACAGCCTAGGCAACTTCGATCTTCGCGTTCAACTGACTGAACAGTTTAAGAACGATACACGAAAGTTTGCTCTACAGCAGAACATTACGACGCTGAGAAATCGCGTGAATGAGCTTGGCGTGGCTGAGCCCGTGGTCCAGCAGCAAGGTAAAGACCGCGTTGTGGTGCAACTCCCTGGGGTGCAGGACACCGCCCGCGCTAAAGAGATCCTAGGGGCGACTGCGACCCTGGAGTTTCGGTTGGTGGATACGGAGCACAGCGTCCAAGAGGCGGTGGATGGGCGGGTACCGGTGGCAGCAAAACTCTACTATGACCGCGATGGGCAGCCAATATTGTTAAAGAAGCGCGTTATGTTGACCGGGGAATACATTATTGACGCGGCCTCTGGCATCGATCAGTTAAGCGGCAGTCCAGCAGTGTTTATCACCTTGGATGGGAAAGGGGCGCGTATCTTTTCGCGCGCGACCCGCGACAATGTTGGCAAGCCGATGGCCGTGGTCTTTATCGAGCGTAAGACTGAGACCGTCCGGCGGGACGATGAGCTAATAAAAGTCAAGGAGCTTATTGAAGAGGTGATCAACGTTGCCACAATTCGTGAGCAACTCAGCAAGCGATTTCAGATCACCGGTCTTGATAGTACTGAGGAAGCTAGAGATCTGGCATTACTACTGCGAGCTGGGGCGCTCGCAGCGCCGCTGGAGATCATTGAAGAACGCACGGTCGGACCTAGTCTAGGCCAAGACAATATTGAGCAAGGATTCAAATCCGTAATCATCGGGTTCGTGCTCGTGCTGATCTTCATGGCGTTCTATTACCGGTTATTTGGGTTGGTTGCTGATCTGGCGCTTACACTCAACCTTGTCCTTATCGTCGCCTTGTTGTCTATGTTACAAGCGACGCTGACACTACCCGGTATCGCAGGTATCGTGCTGACCGTGGGAATGGCGGTTGATGCGAACGTGCTTATTTTTGAGCGTATCCGTGAGGAACTGCGGAGCGGCAACTCGCCGCAGGCAAGTATTCATGCGGGCTATGAAAAGGCTTTTGCTACGATCGCGGATGCTAATATCACAACCTTAATTGCCGCGGTTGTGTTGTTTGGATTTGGCACTGGGCCCATCAAAGGATTTGCTGTGACGCTGTCGTTAGGAATTATCTGTTCGATGTTTACTGCGATCATGGGGACTCGTGCCGTGATCAATCTGATCTATGGTGGACGCCGGGTCGAAAAACTCGCGATATGATAGATCATTAGTTGACGGATTTTACTATGCGATTTTTCAAAACCGAAAGCCATATCAACTTCATGAGCATGCGCAAGTCTGCGTTTTTGCTATCGGGCATTCTTATCGCATTGTCAGTAGCATCACTTGCTATACGCGGCCTGAACTTCGGGATCGACTTTACTGGCGGCACATTAATCGAAGTGGGGTATCCCGAACCGGCGGAACTGGATACCGTCCGGGGTCTTCTTGACTCTTCGGATTTCGATAATGCTGTAGTTCAACATTTTGGTACCAC